>JAEEKN010000306.1 GCA_016282435.1 Lachnospiraceae bacterium
ATTGCACTTTTTTGGGGTGTAGCAAAAACTATAAATGTATTGGGGTTTACGATTATGTATTATAGCATGGTTTCAAGATAAGTGTGCACAAACATCGTCTTTTTTTGTATTTCTTTTTGAATGTTTTGCACAATCCTTTTCACGATTTCGGCCTTTTGTGAAGAAATGCACAAAAAACGGATTCCGCTTTTTGCGAAATCCGTCATTTTGACATATCTCTTATTAAAGGATGTTAGGGTCAACGCCTACCATGATATCGATGATCAGGTCCTTGGGGTCATCGGGATCGTTCTGAGGAATATTGTATCCTGTGGTGATAGGACGAAGATTTCTAACCTGCAGGTATTTGTAGAGTTCCTTGATGCTGTTTTCCAAAGAGTCGGTATTTCCTACATGGTGAGCTCTTACTGCGTTTGCGAGCAGGAAGAGGGGCTTGAATCTGTAGCCGGGCATCTTCAAAACTGCCAGCTCATGAGATATATCTCTGTCAACAGGAACCAGGATCTCCATATCCATGACAGTTCCCTTTGGAGTCTGCTCCACACCGAAAGTAGTGGTGATAGCGGGATGGATGGGATGAACGTTGAGCTTCTTCATTACATCATCCAGCTCTTTTCTCTTTTCCATAAGAAGATTCTGGTCAAACTTTCCTCTGAGGGAAAGAACATTTTTCATCTGTAAGTTCTGTTCTGTGGTAATTTCCATTATATTCACCTCGTGTGATAAATTTATATAATTATCTCATTTTTTCGCTGTTATGTCAACTATAATATGATGTTGCGGTCAAAAAGTCTCAAAGCCTTTTCAAACAAGTTTGCCTTTTTTTCAGACATCTATGTATTTAAATGGTTATTTGTTTATGCTTTTTTTACTTGCTATAACGCTTAAACCGTGATAAAATACTCCTTAGACGGTGGAAGTTCCGTACTATAAATTTTTGGGAGGAAGAGAATATGGTGAAGAGACACGTTGCTAAGCTATTGGCATTTTTGCTTATTGCGGTAATGATTATAGGGACAGTACCTGCAAGTGCGGCAAAGAAGGCTGACAAAGGGACAAAGACTCAGGAAGAAAACACGGTAACAGAAGTAAATACGACTAAAAAGCTTGAAAAGAAGCTGGCAAACAAGAAAAGTGACACCATTGTTTTTAAAACCGATGACGCAGGGGAGATTATACTCAACAAAGTTTCCGGCAGCGAAAACAAAGATCTTGAGATTGATGCTCCCAAGGCGGATATTGTGAATAAGGGAGTTTATAACTCAGTAAAGATTACCGCGGCTAAGTCCTACAGAGAGGAAGGAAGCGGAAATTCTATAACAATAACTGACAATAAGATAAAGGTTATTGTTGCCAAGGGAGCTTCTATAAAAGAACTTGAACTCTCAGGCAAGAAGGTAACTGTAGTAGTAGAGAAAAATGCAACTGTTGAAAATCTGGTATGCAAAAAGAAGGGAGCCAAAGTAACTCTCAATGTTGCTAAGAAGGCAAACGTATCGGTTACCCTTAGCAAGAAGACAAAGATTACAGTTACAGGTAGCAAGAAGAGCAATGTAGATATAACAAATAATGCAAAAGGCAGTTCTGTCAGATCATCAGTTCCTGCTGAAATTAACGCAAATAAAAATACCAAAGTTGTTTTAGAGAAGGGTGCAGAGAAGTCTGAGATTACAGCTAAAAACGAGAAGGTAGATGTAAAGCTGGAAAATAATACCGAGGGAAATCCCGAGGTAAAAGTTGCTCAGGACACTACCTCTGATTCGGGCGAAAAGACCGATAAAGATGATAAGACAGGTTCGGGCTCGGGAGAGACATCGACTTCAGGTGGGAAGACCGGATCGGGTTCCGGCGCAACCTCCGGTTCCGGCAGTACAACAGGAACCGGTACGGGTTCAACTACCGGTACAGGTACTACAACAGGAACGGGCACAGGTTCAACTACCGGTTCGGGATCAAACGGTGGTTCATCATCAGGATATTACTATGGAGACGGATCATCAAGTGATCATTCGATTGACTATACCAATCTTTTCGAATATCTGCATGGTACCTCCGCTACGGAGTATGACAAAAAGAAAATAGCTCCTACCAAGGGATTTTGGAGGATACGCATTGAATACCCGGAATTTGGATACCAAATGTATACTTGTGATGCGGGATATAATTTATTAAAATCTGGTTACGTAACATATAAAAACAACATTAGAGAATACTATGATTATGAAACCTGTAAATTTGGTGAAATTGTAACCTCTTATATTCTGGATGATAACGGAGATGTGATATTTGAGATCTATTCAGACGGAACGTACCGTGAGTACACATATAAGGATCGTAGGGTGGTAGAAATTTTGGAGAAGGATCAAAATGGTGAGATCACGGAGATCACTACCTACGAGTGGAACGCAGATTATACTGAAGCAAAGATTGTAACCAAAGACCCTAATGGGGAAATGAGGGATGGCCGTATTTGTAAGTATACTCCCGAAGGCCAGGTCTATGAACAGTATAGGCTTGATGAGTATGGAAATACACTTTTAGAGATAAAGTGGGATCAAAAGACCGGAAATAAAATATTTAATGGTGATATAGAATCCGGCCGTACCATGTATTATGACTCGACAACGGAATATGTATATGATGAGATAACCGGCAATCTTATACGGGAAATAAACAAGAGTTATGATGACGATGACTATCCGCTGATCAATAATTATTATTATGAATATGAATATGATGCTGCCGGCAGAGAGATAAAAAAGACCCTTGTTGATAAAAACGGTAGTGTGCTC
>JAEEKN010000307.1 GCA_016282435.1 Lachnospiraceae bacterium
ATGATAAAAGGATAGCGCTTGCTTCGGAGAGCCAGACGGATGAATATATAAAGAAATCCGGAAAGAGTTTTAAGTGTACGGAACTGAAGGAAGGAGAAAGAAGCAGAAAAGCTCCGTTCCCCTTTACAACCAGTACCCTGAAGCAGTCAGCATCTGTGGCGTACGTGATCCGTTCCAGGTAAAAGGGTTAATGCAGTATTTGCTAGCGATCTGTGTGGTAAACGGGAGCAGGTTTGCTCCCGTTTTATATTTTCTATATAATTATCGAGATATAGGATATCTGTTTTTTGCCCTCTTGTAGTATGATTACGGTTCAGTAGGTCAGCCCACCTTTATCTTCTGGGAGAGTTTCTTGGACCTCTTTTTTTAACATAAGGTGTCTTACCACGCTGACTGACTAAGGTCCTTATTATTTTTGAGGTTTTTAAAACCTTTCCAAAACTTTTAAAATCAGCAGGTTTAAGTTTTTCGTGCTTAACTTTAAAGGTTTTGCAAAAAATATAGGCAACCTGTTCATCAGATCCGTCTGGATATGATAAAGCTTCCTGCATTATTTTCATCTGTTCTTGTGGGGATATTCTGTCTTTTGATTTTGAATTCCCCTTCAGAGCTTCTTCTTTCTTTTTAAAATAATCGCGAATCTCATCCAAAATAGAATCCAAATCGCTATGAATAGAAGCTTTTATTAAACTGCCATCATCAATCTTCCCAAATTCCAATGCAGTTAATGGCACATCGTCTTCAACGTTGTATCTTGAGATTATTGCTTGTTTGACTAATTCTAATCCCTCATTATAATCTTCAATACATGAGGCTGTCAATCTCTCAACGAAAACCTCTGCTGTATACATAAGTTTTATGAAATTATTATGCGTTACGATTTCTGAAAGAAGTAAATTATTTATTTTTCTTGATTTTAATAACTCGATCATTTTGTCTGTGATATGTAAAGTTTCTATGGGAGTATCTTCGATTTTTTTCTGTTCCTTAAGTCCTAAAAGATAATCCACAGATACATTATAATAATTTGCTAATATCATCAAATTATGTGAACTTATGTCAATGGACTTATCGTTTTCATAATTGCTTAATGTTGAAGTAGAGATGCCGATGTCTCTGCATACTTCTTCTAAGTCTAATTTACCCCTTAAATCTTTTAGTCGTTCCCCAGTCGTTAATATCATAAAAATACCTCCTTTTTAACAGAGAAAGTGGCACGAAACCTTGTAAATACAGTATAACACATTTTATTTTAAAAGCGTAAAAAAATTAAAAAATTTTGGACTTTTTTAAATATTTGGATATACGGCACGGACTGATTTTTTATGATATACTACCTCCATCAAGCTTGAAAAACTGATATTTACCCGGGATGAAGATCAAAAATACAGATTAAAAAAAGGAGAAAAAAGTTATTTATGACAATTGAAGAAAAAGATGAAAAAGTATTACAGGCAGAGGAAAGATTAAAAAGAGCAAAATCAGAATTGCATAAGGCGAAGCTGGATGCTAAGGCAAAAGCCCGCAGGGAATTGGATCATCTCAAGTATACGATGGGCGGTATAGTTGTAAAATATTTTCCGGAGTGTTCGGGCTTCAGTGAACTTGAGATGTGCAGGATTCTGGGATGTGCATTTAAGAACCCTGATGTTGGCAATCTGATCAAAAGAATCGTTGCTGAAAGGAAGGATGCCGGAACACAATCTTCTGATCTTAAAAGGGAGGATGATGGGACGGAGACATAAAAAAACAGGCGGCATAAAGTTTATAACTGTCAGACTGGAAAGGCGGAAAAGCACAAAGTCTCTCACCGAGTTTTTCTCGGTGCGCACAGATATACCACCGGAGGTGGTATGTGCGTCCTTCGGAGACCATTGCATGGAGCTTTTGCCCCCGTGGTTACAACGGATCGTGTGCTTCGCAACGACAGAAAGCGGGGGGTAAGAGATGACAGTTAAAAACATCAGCACCAGGGCTCAGATATGCGGACGGAGTGCGAACTGTCACGGTGGGCATTCAGCAGTGGAGCAGGCCTCTTATATAGGAAGGGTCAAAATGTATTCTGAGTATGACGGGCATACCTATTATCCAAAATATTCTGAAGATCTTGTACATTCCGAGGTTATGCTCCCGCCAAATGCTCCGTCAGAATTTACGGATCCTGCCAGGCTATGGAACTCTGTAGAGCTGTCAGAAAAGCAAAACAACGCTCAGCTTGCACGGACTTTCAGAGTTGAACTTCCTAACGACTGGAGCTACGAGCTTGCGATTGAGGTAATGAAGGATTTTGTACAGAGGAATTTTGTTGACAAAGGCATGTGTGCCGAATTTGCCATACACGATTCTGAGAATAAGAAAAGCGGACAGCACAATCTTCATTCACATATCATGCTTACGCTTCGGAGTCTGGATGAAAAAGGACACTGGATGCCGAAACAGAAAAAGATCTATATATTGGATGAAAACGGTGACCGGGTACCGCTGATCGATAAGAAAACCGGAATACAGAAAGTTGACAGGCAGAACCGGAAACAATGGAAATGCAGCACAGTCCCAACAAATGACTGGGGAAACAAAGATAATGTAAAAATCTGGAGAAAAGATCTGGTTGATACAATAAATTCAGTCAATGAAAAAATCGGTATAACGGATCAGTTCTGGGAGCACCGTTCATTTAGGGAACAGGGGCTTGACATTCTCCCTGAAATACATCTTGGGGAAAAAGCAAGTGCCATGGAACGTGCGGGGATTCATACCATTAGGGGCGACATAAACCGTGACATAAGAGCCAGAAATGCAGTTATTGAAAATGCCAGGGCTGCTTATGATGAAGCAAAAGAGCTACTCAGCACGATAGCTTCCATCCCTGTGGATATTGTAAAAAAGATTGTGAATGAAATTCTTGAAATAATCCGTATGGTTGCCGAAAGAAACCGGAACAGATTAAAACTTCCTGTAGTCGGGAAAAAATATATCAGTAAGATTTTCAACAAATCTTCTCTGCAGGATCCGGTATTTTTGGAGAAGTTTGTTGGGATGATGGGATGGTCGACTTTTGATGATATAAAAACTTATATGGCTGAAACTGAAAAGAAGTATTCTGCTATAAATGATACAAGGATCCGGTTTCAGAAAAGGTCGGATTATCTTCAAAAGCTGATCGATGCATATAAGCTTTATGAACCGTATATCAAATACAATAAGGAGCTCTGGTCAAAAACCGGGCGTGAGTTCAAACAGTATAAAAAACAACATATGGAAGAACTGACAAAATATGATATTTATCGTGAAAGGCTGAAGGATCTTATAACTGAACCTGATAAAAAAATCCAGATATCTAAATGGAAAGAGGAATATGAAAATATCCAGAATTACTTTGTAACAAGCAAGGATGAGCTTAACGGTCTTGTTACAGGAATGGCAGTTTCTGAGGTCCTTTTGTATAACAAAGATTACTTAAAACTTATGTTAGAAAACGAAAGCCATAAAAAGCGGGATCTTCATATGGAAAGAGGAATAAGAGATCTGTAGGGTGTTTTAACGAGCCCAATTTTCAGCGGCAGTGCGGAAAGGAGAGATCTATGTGGAACAGAATAATATTCATAGCGTGCCCTGCACTGAAGCTGACGGATGCTTCGAGCATGGTAATGTCAGGATAATCATCAGGGAACATTTCAATAATGAAGGGAAAATGTTCGGGGACATTATCAGTGAAGCCGTCATAAGGCAGGCAAAGCACACAGAAACTATCACAGTGAGTGATACGGATACAAATAAATAAACGGAAAATTTTATATGGTTATTGTCAAACACCCATACTTATGGTATATTTGTCATGGACATGTATTGTAAGCGTGGGTTGTTTCATTCTGGAAGGAGAATACAATACATGAAACAACTGATCAACAATACAGCCCTTTACCTAAGGCTCAGCCATGATGATGAGAATTACGGCGACAGTGTAAGCATTGAGACACAGCGGAAGCTACTATGGCAGTATGCGAAGGAAAACAACCTTTATGTGGTTGACGAATATGTTGATGACGGATGGTCCGGAACTAACTTTGACCGCCCTGCGTTCAAACGTATGATAGAGGATGTGGAGTCAGGCAAGATAAACTGCATTGTCACTAAGGACCTGTCCAGGTTTGGAAGGGAACACATAATGGTGGGGTACTATCTCGAGTTTTATTTCGTAGAGAAGAATGTCCGTTACATTGCAGTCTCTGACAACGAGGATACCGAGAAAGGCCTGAGTGATTTTGTACCGTTCAAGAACCTGTTCAACGAGTTTTACGCAAAGGATACAAGCCGTAAGACTAAAATATCATTTAGAGCCAAATTTGCAGCGGGAGAGCGTATATTTGCATATGCCCCCATAGGCTATAAGAAGCACCCTGAGATCAAGAATAAGCTTGCAGTTGACGAGGAGACAAAATGGATAATCGAGAAGATCTATGGATATGCTCTTCTCGGGAATGGAGCAGGCAGGATAATGAAGATGCTCATCGAAGAGAAGATCCCTACGCCCGGTTATCTGCATTACAAGCGTGATGGAAATTTTGCCAATATCTATGCCGGCGCACCGGAGGAGAAATCCTACTCATGGACTATCTCACAGATAAAGAGTATCCTGAAGGATGAGACCTATATTGGGAACACAGTCCATTACAGGGAATCCAATGTCTCTTATAAGAACAAGCACCGTATACGCAAGGATAAGAGCGAATGGCTCGTAGTCGAGAATACCCATGAGGCTATAATATCCAGAGAAGACTTTGATAAAGTCCAGCAGATGATAGGCAACAGGAGACGCTCACAGAAGAAAACAAAGGGAACACAGATATTTGCAGGACTGGTAAAATGCGCAGACTGTGGGTGGTCTTTGGGATATTCAATAAACCGTTCCGTAAAGCTTCCATACAGTTATTTCAAGTGCAGCAGATATAGTCAGTTTGGGAAAAATGCCTGCTCAATACATTTCATACGTTATGACACCCTGTATGCATATGTTCTTTCGAGGCTCAGATACTGGTCAGAGAAAGCAGGCACAGATACCGAAAAGCTGCTTAAAAAGCTTAAAGTAGCAAGTGTTACGGAAACTGCTTCGGCCAGCAGAAAGAAGGAAACTGAGCTTAAGAATGCGGAGAAACGCAGGAAGGAACTTGACGGACTTTTTACAAGGCTTTATGAGGATCGTGTATCAGGAAAGATTACTGAATACAACTTCAATATGCTTTCGGGTAAATATCAGACGGAGCAGGCTGAGCTTGATGAAAAGATAACCGCTATAAACAATTCGTTAAGCGCTGTAAGGCAGAATGAGTCAAACGCAGAGAAGTGGCTTAAACTCATCAGGGAATATAGTGACATAACAGAGCTTACAGCGCCTCTTTTGAATGCTCTTATTGAAAAGATAGTTGTTCATCAGGGTATCAAAAAGCCTGATGGAAAATTAGAGCAGGAAGTCGAGATATACTATCGTTTTATCGGTAAAATCGAGTAAATAAATTAGAACTTAACAATTATTTCTTTAACTATGTGAAACGGAGGAGCAACTCACGAAATACGGCAATCTGAGACGGAACTTTCTGAAGAACCACAGGAGGGGAGTTTACGACGGGATGGTACTTCAGGGAATCTTGAAGGAGCATTGCCTGGATATCCAGAAGCAGGCGGAGGAGAGGATGGAATTCCTCACATCGCAGATGCAGAAAACCGAGGGAGTGACCGAACAGCTGAAAGCGACAGATCAGATGAAGTGGGTCGGCATGATGAACAACATCAGGGCATCGGCAGAGGAGATAGTTCTCTCGGAGCTGATCTACAGTTAAATGATGAAATTCTCACAGTACCGGATACAG
>JAEEKN010000308.1 GCA_016282435.1 Lachnospiraceae bacterium
AACTACTGTCAGAATATCATTTTCTATACGGATACCAAACTCTCCCGCAAGGTAAAATCCGGGTTCATCGGAAGTAACCATACCGGGTGCAAAAGGCTCGGTATTCCCATAGCGTTGGGATATCTTCCAGTTAATATTCTGAGGACCCTCATGGACATTGAGATAATAACCAATGCCATGACCGGTTCCATGATTATAGTCCTTTTCCAGCTGCCACAGCGGTCCTCTGGCCAGAATATCCAGATTGGCTCCTGCCACTCCCTTCGGGAATACCGCTGATGCCAGTCTGAGATTTCCTTTGAGCACTGCGGTGTAACAGGTTTTCATTTCTTCCGTCAGTTCACCCATAGCTATAGTTCTGGTGATATCTGTAGTGCCTTTATAGTACTGAGCTCCCGAGTCCACCAGTAAAAAGCCCTTTCTCTCCACCGGTATATCTGTCTCAAGAGTAGGCTCATAATGTACTATTGCCCCGTGTGCACCGTATGCAGCTATGGTTTCAAAGCTTATGCCCAAAAACTCCGCACTTTCCTTTCTAAACTCCAAAAGTTTTTCTGCAACCTTAAGCTCTGTAACAGTTTCCTTTGATCCGTCATTTTTATATTCATCAAGCCACTTTAAAAACTTTACCATAGCTATGCCGTCTATGATATTTGCTCCACGTAGATTTTCGGTCTCAGTCTCGTTTTTGGTACCTTTAAGTTTCAGCGAAGGATTAATAGCTTCAACAATTTCGAAATTTTTAGCTGCCTCGGTATAGAGTCTGTAATTCACCGATTCCGGATCAAGCAGAAGCTTTCCGATTTTTTCATCCTTTTCTTTCCTGTCAGTTCCGCACATTTTGTCATTATCGGGATAATCGCTCAGAAAATCATAGATATTGTCATATTCTTTTATGTGTACACCGATATCTGACAGATATCCCTTTGTCTTCTTGGAAAGCTTATCTGTATGGCAGAATAAAATCGCATCATCCTCACTTATAAAAACATATGCAAGAAATACCGGATTACACTCTATATCGCTTCCACGCAGGTTAAGCAGCCAGGCTATGTCATCAAGTGATGCTATCACATGATAATCCGCCTTTTTTTCACTGAGTGCAAGACGCACTTCATTTATTTTCTCCGATGCACTCTTACCTGCAAACTGCTCCGGGAATATCTCTATCTCATTTGTCACAAGATTTGGTCTGTCCTGCCATATCCTGCCTACCAGATCCAGATTAGGATTTATCTGTATACTTACGCCGCTAAGTTCAGAAAGCTTCTCCTCCAGAGCTTTTACAAAAGAGAGGTCCATCACCTTACCATCAAAACCGATAGTTATGCAGGTATCTTCGTTTTCCGAGGTCTTTTCCTCGCATTTTGACTTCAGGTATTCCTTGATAATAGGTACTCCTTCATTCCCGGATTTATACAGTTCAACCCTGCTCCCCATTAGCTGCTCCCCGGCTTGTAAGAAATACCTTCCATCCGTCCAGAGTATGGTTTCTTTCTCTGAAACCACAAGTGTGTCCGCTGACCCGGTGAACCCACTCATATACTCACGGCATTTAAAGAAATCACTGATATACTCAGAGTTATGATAATCCGATGTGGGAATTATATAATAGTCCATGTTTTCTTTTTTCATCTCGCCAAGCAGTAATTCTATTCTCTCATCGATTTTCATATACTCTTTTCTCCTGTTATGCATAATAATACTTATATTTTTTCAGTTGTACCCAGCTGTACTAAAGATCAGTGCTTAGATGCCACATATTCCGAATAACTCATACCCGTATATTTTTTAAAGCATCTTCCAAAATAATTCGGATCGGGTATTCCTACCTCGTTTGATGCATTAAACATCTTCATATTGGTCAGGGCAAGCTTCATAGCTGCATTCATCCTGCATTCAGTAAGAAATTCCACAAAATTCTTTCCTGTTTCCTGTTTGAATTTTCTGCTCAGATAGCTTGCGCTAAATCCAAAGGTCTGTGCCACAGATGTGAGATTCAGCTTTGAATCCGTATAATTCGACTCTATATATTTTTTTATCTGCTCTATGGATGAAGCCTCCATCTCAAACACAGGCTCCGCTTCCTGATTATCGTCCTTATCGCTTCTCTCGTCCAGCTTTTTCTTTACCTTTTCCAATACCTCAGTAACCTCAGAACGTATAATGGGTTTCAGCATGTATTCAAATACAGGCAGACTTACACACTTTCTGGCGTACTCAAACTGGTCAAACGCTGTCATTATGATGATTATGAGGTTGGGATATCTTTTGGTAGCTACCTCTGTAAACTCTATGCCATTCATAAACGGCATGGAAATATCGACAAAAGCTATATCCGGCTTCATGTCATCTATAACATTTATAGCCTCTATACCGCTGGCGGCCTCCCCGACGACCTCCATATCGAGACTTTCCCAATTAATAGATGCTCTCATCAGCTTCCTTGCCGACTCTTCGTCATCTATAAGCATTACTCTGTACATTCCTCTTCTCCTTGTTAAACGTCCTATAAAGCATCTCTCATTA
>JAEEKN010000309.1 GCA_016282435.1 Lachnospiraceae bacterium
ACAGTGTTCATCTGTGAAAGCTCTTCAGCAGTCTGAATGATAACAGCTTTTTCTTCCTCGGTATGCTCACCCTCACGTTTCATCATGTGGAAACCTGTGATAATCGTTACTGAAAATTGATAAAAACAACAAAACCTCACTTTGACAGTAAATGTTAGAGTGAGGTTATTTTTTTGCCTTTAGGAATAGTTCTGATTGTTGCCGGGAATGAAACTGCGAAAAAAAGCAATCGGAGTTGGTAAACTAAAGGTTAGACGTTGAACAAAGATTGGCAGGTGCAGCCAATTCTTAAACTGACACTTGTTTTACCCTATACATTTCCTTGTGTTTTGGCTTATTTTAATAGCTTAAAAAGTTTGACGGGAGAGTATATATTTGGTATACTCTTAAACAAGTAAGAATGGGCCAGGGGGATGGGGTTAGTGGTCCAAAATGGTGTGACAAGAGAACCGTCTCCATGTCAGAAGATGATTGGAGGAGTGTCGGAGGCAGCATATCGGAATAATATTGAACAAATCATAATGAGGAGAGAGTGTATGTTTTTTTCAGGTTTAAGCAGTGTAGTCAGGCAGTTCAGAACAGAGGAGTGCAGTTATTATCCTGCGGATGAATGTGGATTAATGACAGAGTATTCCCTAAACGCATCGGACGATATATGCAGCAGTGTGAATGTTAAGATAACAAATACTTTAAATGAGGATTTTATAGGTGTTGTGCATATCAAACTGATGCTTGACGAAAAAGAACCAAAGTTTTTTATGCCCGGTTTTATGTATAATACAAACACTTCAGACAAACCCTCTTCCAGAAGGAAAGCATTTCCCAGAATAAAGAGAAATCCGGCAGGGATGCCCGAATCGGATTATTTTATGACAAGAAGTGACAGACTTGCAGAACCGGTCAGTCTTGTATACGGATCCGGAAAAGTACGTGGGATTTCTGCACCTCCGTATTGGGTAAGAGAAAATGGGAAAACGGTGCCGGTTATTTTTGATAAAGGAGTCAGAAAAAAAACGGGTGCCGAGTTTTTCCGGTATAGCGGTTTCAGTTGTAATATAAATGATAATGGCAGAGTCAGTGTCGGGTATACACTGGGATATGAGGACGCTCCCTGGCTTTTTGTTCAAACGGCAACCGTTTTGGAAAGAGAGATGCTTGAGGACGGTAATTCATTTGTCATCAAAGCCGGCGAGACCATAGAATTCCCTATCATCTTGTATGATTATTATGGCGAAGATGAGCGTGCTATACATAAGGCACTGTCACATACTTATTTTCAATATCACGAAATACCCAGAATGATCGCCGGAATGGATGAGTCTAAGGCAATTTCACTGCTCGCTGCTGCTATCAGGGATAATGCATGGCTTGAAGAGGAAAAGATGTATTCGGGCTTTGTGTATGACCGTAGCAATGGTCCAAGATACAACAAGATCGGTTCTCTTTCATGGACAAACGGACTGTCTGTGGCTGTTCCCATGCTTTTTGCGGCCAATCGGTTAGAAGATGAAGTAGCCAGAAGGCAAAGCCTTAGTTTTATTGAAAATGTAATTCAAAACAGTTGCAATCCTGATTCCGGCCTATTATATGATGCCGTGGAGAATGGTAAATGGTCTGTTCACGGGTGGTGGTATAACGGAATGCATAGCGGCGGACACAGTGCATATCTAAACGGCCAGGCAGTTTATTATATCCTCAAAGCATATCTGTCGGAAAAGAATGTACAAAACGTGGTGCATGAAGATTGGATCAAATTTGTCTCTCCGATAATAAGAAAAATGAACGGGGAACTAAATTCAGACCATGAATATCCGTTTTCAATGTCTGAGAGCACAGGTGCGGGAATCGAATACGATTCGATGGGGGGAGCCTGGTGCCTTGCAGCGACTGCTCTGTATGCATTGATTACAAAAGACGAAGAGTACCTTGATATTCTGAAAAAGAGTGAACTCCACTATCATAAAGCGTTTGTTGTAAAGTGTGAATGTTACGGCGGGCCTCTCGACACAGATAAAGCTGTGGATAATGAAGGGATACTTGCTTACATCAGAGCAGTGAAAATACTGCATGAGATTACAAATGAAGAATATCTGCTGGATCATATGAAGGATGCACTAAACTATGAATGCAGCTTCAAACTTTCATATAATACTCCGGTTTCGGTAATGCCGCTAAGCGGGATAGGATGGTCTTCATGCGGTGGAAGTATTACCTCCGTTGCAAATCCGCATATTCATCCTATGTCCAGCACCATCATACCTGAAATGAGATATTACGTTGACGCCCGTAGGGATGAATACTTAAGTGCAAGGCTTGATGATACCATTAAATGGAGTCTGCAGACTTTTAACACCTTCGAGGGTGAATACGGATATGGAGGCCCGGGATGGATGTCTGAAAGATTCTGCTTTTGCCGCGGGCTTTTAACGGAAAAATATCCGGACGGTTCCTTGGCAAGCACATGGTTTGCACTGATGCCATGGGCTTCTGCAAGTATAATTGAAGGACTGACATTTTAATATGGGGGCAATTATGAACGAATATGTTTTTGGAAAAACATTAAATAAGATCATCCATGGAGGTGATTATAATCCGGAGCAATGGCTGGATCGGCCGGATGTTTTACAAAAGGACATTGAATACATGAAAGAAGCCGGTATCAATGAGGCCACTTTGGGTGTTTTTTCTTGGGCTATGTATGAGCCCAAGGAGGGTGAATTTCATCTGGACTGGTTGATACAGATTATGGATAGTTTATATAAAAATGGTATCTATACGATTCTTGCCACGCCTTCCGGAGCCAGACCTGTGTGGTTGGACAATAAATACCCGGAGGTTATGCGGGTTGATGCAAATGGCAATCGCAATAGACATGGAGGAAGGCACAATCACTGTATGTCGTCAGAAAAATACAGGGAAAAAGTAAGGATCATTGATGGAAAACTGGCAGAAACCGTAGGAAATCATCCCGGTCTGATAATGTGGCACATATCAAATGAATTTGGCGGGGAATGTTTTTGTGATAAATGTAAAGCTAAATTCAGGGAACACTTAAGGAATCGGTTCCATAACAATATCGATGAGCTGAACCATGAATGGTGGACAAC
>JAEEKN010000310.1 GCA_016282435.1 Lachnospiraceae bacterium
GGAGCTTGTAGGGGAACATCCCCTGACCACTGAAAAAATGAAAGAAAGTTGGTATAAAAAATGACAAAAAGAAACAGACCTATAGAACTGCACGTCTTCTTAAACGAAGAAGAAAATAAGATCCTTGAAGCCAAATATAATCTGTCCGGCAAGAAGAACAAATCAGCCTTTTTAAGGCAGCTCATACTGAAAGGATTCGTATATGAAACAGACTTTTCCGAGCTTAGGAGATACAACTATCTCTTAAGCAATATATCCGGTAATATTAATCAGATCGCCCACCGGTGTAACGAAACCCGGAGCATATATAAAAGCGACATAGACGGAGTAAAGGAGGAGATGAAAAAGCTATGGCAGTTACAAAAATCCATGCTATCAGAACTACACTTGGAAAAGCTGTAAAATACATCTGCAATGAACACAAAACAGATGATAAAGTGCTCATCACATCCTTCGGCTGTGCACCGGAAACCGTAGAATATGATTTCAGATTCTCCCTGTCAAAAGCATCTGACAGGGGCAAAAACTTAGCTTACCACTTGATACAGTCCTTTGCTCCCGGGGAGACTACCGGAGAAGAAGCACACCGCATAAGCCAGGAGCTGGCAGACCGGCTCCTCGGGGGCAGATATTCATATGTTCTTGCCACCCATGTTGACCGCCAGCACATACACTCGCACATCATCTTCTGTGCCGCTGACAACATAGATTACAAAAAATATCATGACTGTAAAAAGACATATTACCAGATCAGGGATCTAAGCGATAAGATCTGTGCGGAGCACAACAAATCTGTCATAAAAGACTTTAAAGAAACCGGTAAAACGTACCATGAATGGTACCATGATAAAAAAGGAGACTCCTGGAAAACACAGGTAAGGAAAGACATAAACGAAAGCATAAAAGCCGCCCGAACATATGAAGAATTCCTACAGCTGATGAAAGACAAAGGCTATGAGATCCACGGTGAAACATTCGGGGAAGGAGCCGCCAAATACATCTCATTCCGACCATTCGGGAAGGACAGATTCGTAAGGGGCAGGGCCGGCACGCTGGGAGCAAATTATACAAAAGAAAAAATCCGGGAACGAATAGAAGAAAAGGCCCACTCTCCTATCATGAAGACACTTAAGGACTCCGGCAAATCCTATACAGAACTGGTCAATATCCCCGAGTGGAAACTGTCAGAAAGCATCGCCCTGTCAAAGTATCAGGATAAGGAAAATCTCAAACGTATCGCAACGATGTATGCAGAGCTCGGAGACCTCGGGTTGCAGTCAAAGGAAGCACTTCAAGACCGAATAAACGAACTGGCTGCACAAGCCCGTTCCGAGAAACGAACCGTATCAGATATCGAAAAGAAAATCAAAGAATTTAAGCAAATCCTTACCTTTGCCAAAAGGTATTCTGAAAACAAAAAATATGGTGATAACTATGCTAAATCCAAAGACAAGGAACGTTACGAAAGAGAACATGATTACCAGCTCCGCCTCTACGAAGGAGCAAAGAGCTGGCTGAAGAACAGCGGCATAGATCCGACCACCCTCAAGATTAAAGATATTGAGGAACACCTGAATAAACTCAATGCCGACCGTGAAGCATTATATAACTCTTTCAAGGCAAAAGAAAAGGAGCACGATAGACTCTTGTCTATACAAAAAAGTATACAGCAGTTCCTTGACGAACCTATCCGGACTATACCATTTCGTAACCTGGATCAGGACAAGAATTTATAATATCTTTCTTAGCTTTCTTCCTTTGCCGATAACGCCTGATCCGCTCGGCGTTAAGAATCCGTTCCTTAACAATATAAACACACTTCTTATAAGTCAGATAAGCTTGGACGAAAGCACGGCTGATGTTCAGGCTTATCTGAATCTCCAGTATGGTCTTTCCAGATCCATAACAATAACTTTCCACATGAAATATCATAAATCTATATCACTATCATCAATTTCTTTTATTTCTCCCTTATCATTAACCGACAAAGAACAATCTTTACGAAATACAATTATGGCAATTAAAAAGGGAAGTATTGTTCCAATTACCCACAAAAAGAAAGAACATGCTATAACAGCTAAACATACATAACACTTACAATTGGTTCCAATATTGCCAAAAATACTCAATACATAACCAAGTGATAAAAAAACGAACGCAAGAACATTTTTATAAGAATTATTCGCTTTCCTACGTATATCATTCACATCAAGTCTAAAAACCCGACCATGTGTTTGGGTTTCTTCACCATAATCAAGGTCTATATTGTTCTCATATGTACTTTTTAATATGTTTTTTCTTGAACACTTATTGATAAAGAAACATATAAGAAGAATAGAACCTGAAAGCTGAAAAGAAATAGCTACTATATAAAAAAGCAATTCACAATTCATATAAACTCCTTTGCAAAACAGATAATCATTTTTTCTGTCTATCCCGCCATCTCGCTATCCTTTTAGCATTCCCACTCTTATCATCAAGATCATAAACCACCTTCTCATATGGTAAATTCATCACTACAAGAGCAGAAGAAAGCCCTAAACTTTCCGCCACCATCGGAACGCTCTTTAATTCCGAATACTTTTTCTTTATTTCTCGGGAGCGTTCGGTGCTCCAACGTCCGCCAGTAATAAGGAGCTTCCTGATTTTTGCGGTAGACAACTCAATATCATAAATACTCTTCAACTGCTTTCTAAATTCTTCCAAAGATTTATGATTTGCACTCTGCCCCGGAACCCAGTTTTTTCCTTGTGGTTTACTGTCTTCCTCTCGGTCATCATAAACATCCCCGTATAAACCACATATATAGTCAACATACTCTTCGGAAGGATTTACTTTAACTGCTTTTCTGCCATCTATCATTTAGACCACCTATCTTCATCTATATTCTTAAGCCAGCGCCTTCCAACTCCTAGCAGGCAGGGAGCACACCACGCCCCGACATGTCGGCTACCCTCAGCTGACCATAGAAAAATATCTTGCTAAATATTGTATATCTGAGAACATCTTTGCTCCCTTCAGGCGACGGATTATCCCTTATTTTATCTATATAGCATCAACGGATATTATGCTTTTCAGCCAAGTGTTTCAGAGGATCTTTTCTCAAGACCATATCCTGGAAAGCCATTGGTTTATACTCCTCAAATGTAGGAATCCCCTTCCATTCTGGTTCAATGCATTCCAGATAATAATCCATTGTATCTGGATTATGCAGATATGTTATAAGATCTTCAGCAGATGGGCTTCCTTTTTCTCCCCATAAAACTCTTTTCTTTACAAATGTGACTTTCTCCTGCTTATCAAGTATCCCCTGAACATATGGATTTGAAAAATACTTAATGATCGTCGCATCATCTGTCACAACCACACCATCAAATTCTAAACCTGTAAAATCATATATATCTGTACAAACAATCTTGATAATATGCTCTTCGTCATACGGCTCTTCCGGTAGCTCGATACTTGCAAGTTCCTTTATTTTTTCCCAATCCCTTTGTACTATTTTTACACGTCTGATAACCTGTTCTATTCCCTCATCAATATGCTTACGTCTTCTGTACAGTTCATCATCGTCGTAAGGCTGAAGTAATGATTTAATTTCTATAATAACAAGGAAATTATCGAGCGTCGCCAAAAAATCAAATTCAACATTTCTTCCATCATACGCAATAAACTCTATTTTTTTCGTATTGACCGAAAGTACCCTTGCTTTCTTAAGTACTTCAACCAGTCTATTCTCCAATTCTCTTCCCATAGGAGCCAAATCAATGTTATTTCGCTCAAGAAAGACCTCTATGTTTCGATCAAGGTTTACCTGATTTATAAGTCCTTCGGATAGCAATATCTTACCCGCTACCGCGCTGATTAGAGGATTAGTAAACACATCACCTAATCTCTTGTTTCGAGCTACAGTCTTATCAAATACATAATAATCAATAAGCTTTCTAGCCTTTTCCTTTCCAACGCCGGCTACATTAGCATACTCATCGTACAAATAATCCAAATTTATTTGTGGAACAAGATCTTCTTGCTTTTCTGACTTAACCGCCGCACAAAAATAAACTTTGCTAAGTGTATATAAGAATACATACGTATCGAGATAATCATCCACATACATATCATTAATTCGGATTGTAAAATAATATGGCTTGTTTCGCTTTTTTGTAGAAGCTATCATTGGTTTTATTAACGATGCCAGTACCTTATAATCCTTTTTCTCAAAATGGAATGCTTCTAGATTCTTGATATTCAAATTATTCGATACAGCCAAATA
>JAEEKN010000311.1 GCA_016282435.1 Lachnospiraceae bacterium
ACGAGTAGCTACTCCGGCTATTATCAGACCCAATTTAATTTTTTCAAGTTGTATCTGAGATAGTTTTAGGACATCTTCTGCATAAGCTGCTTCATTAAATTGTCTTTCTTCGATTAGTTCTACCTTTTCTTTTTCCATAATACCCCCATGCTCTTTGTTAATAATATTATAATCTAATATGATTAATATTTATATGATATTAACCTTATTAGGCTTTTTTGTCAAGATTTTTTAGTCATTTGTGGTAGTATTTTTTTATATCACAAAGGAGACCACCTAATAATATGGCTTATTATCAAAGGATAAAGGATCTTAGGGAAGATGCAGACAAAACACAGACTGATATAGCAAAACTACTTGGAACGACTGCACAGTATTACGGAAAATATGAAAAAGGTGACAGAGAAATACCATTTTCAAGGGCTGTTGAACTGGCTCAGTACTATCATGTCAGTCTGGATTATATTGCAGGGAGAACCCCTTTCAAAAAAACTTTAGCTGAAGAAAGTCTAAAAGAAGACGAAATAACGCTGATACAAAAATATCGAAATCTTTCTGAGAAGAACAAAGGTAAATTAG
The DNA here is from genome assembly GCA_016282435.1 of Lachnospiraceae bacterium. Lineage (GTDB taxonomy): Bacteria > Bacillota > Clostridia > Lachnospirales > Lachnospiraceae > RUG11977. Next base: position 580 of record JAEEKN010000311.1, read on the forward strand.
AATTATTCCTAGATCAACTATTGTCTAAATAAAAACCTCAGGTCACCAGTTTTCTTTGGCGACCTGAGTATTCTTTATTCTGACCTCGTCTAAAAAGCTTGTCTAAATAATTTTTTATCATACCCTTCAGACAAGCCTCATGAAGTCAGCATTTTACATACTTTTCCAGTATTTTTCTGTCTAAAGCTTGTCTAAATTCTTGTCTAAGCTTGTCTAATTTTTAATATCCAAAAAGCCAATTGACGATTATTAGAATCCATTTCTATAATATCTGCCCTTTTCAGAGCCTTAAGTAAGTTCTTTATAACAGTACATCTCTCCCCAATAAAACCTTGACAATATTAAGATGAGTCCGGTTTTCATGACCGGACTCCATTTTTCAAACTCTATTTCTGTCTAACCTTGTCTAAAAAGCTTGTCTAAATGTTTTTATCATAATCTTTAGACAAGTCTCTTGAAGCCATCGTTAACAGTTTCAGGGTTTTCTTTATCTGATAACTTTTCTGATAACCTTTCTGATAACCCGAATTATCGTTTCACTTTCGCTCTGTTATTCTTTCTTCACAGTTTTAGAATTATTGATAATCCAATATCCCTTTCGGTCAGAACCAACTCTTGTTATTATTTCCATATCCTTTAAAGTCTTTATATACTTATTTACTGAAATCCTGCTAACCTCGAGTTTCTGACTAATTGTACTTGTCGTATATCCCGGGTCTTCCAATAACAATTTCAAGGTTTTCTGTTCATTATCTGATAACTTTTCTGATAACTTTTCTGACAACTTTTCTGATAACTTATCTGATAAGTCGAAATCATTATTGACAATACTATCTTCAGAACCGGTGAATTTAACCATTATATCTCCGGGGTTGACTGTAAACTCCGGCATGGGAAGTCCTTCCGCCTTGCATGCGTCGCAGATTTTCTCAATGCCACGTCCCCAGCTTTCTATATAACCCATTAAATAAAATACATTTGCTATATTGGGGTTATAAGGCCTTGATGAATGTTTTCTAAACAAACTTTCTACCGTCCAGTTTGGAGGAAGCTCTCCACAATTGGCCACATAAAGCTTATCCTTATAAACACTTATCTGAATAGGAACACCATAATTATATTGAGAATGGCATAAGGCATTGAACAAAACCTCCCTAAGAGCTGCTTCCGGAACAAAATACCGCTCTATTCTCTGCATCCCTTCATATGAGATCTTCGCTTTCATATATTTCAGATAAGTCAGTTCGACAATCTTATCTACTATTTCAATAAGTGAACCATGAACTTCATCCTGATAAACAAGGTCTGCATCATTGTTAAAATACCCTATCTTAACATAAGCCCCCAACAGCCATTTTTCAGGATCTTTTGAGAACAGCATCATGGCTGCATTTGTCAGGTATTCCCCAGACGTCAAGTGAAGCTTTTCAAGCAAAACATTCTTGGGTTCATTTACCAATGCCGGATCTATCCGCCCTTTCTTTTTTGCCAGTTCTTTAAAACGGTTTATATATACATCCTCAACATCTTTTAACTTAAATGCTGGGAGAGGCATATTGTCCCATGTTGCTCCACGTTTTCCATTCAAAAAGCTTTCAAGGGCAGGTCCGTTAAGTACCTGCTTAGTACTTCCGCTACGATAATGGTATACGCCTTTATATGATATGCTTGTTGTATATGCCGGAACAGATATCTCAATATACTCTTTTCCGTTCTTTGATAAAAGATTAACATCTGCTACAATGCCGAGAGATTGGGTGATCTTGTTAGGAATCTCTTCCAATAGTTTCTTGGAATCCTTTAATCCAACAACTTTCCCATCATCATTCATCCCGATATATATCTTACCACCCTGAGCATTTGCAAATCCACAAATCCATTTAAGGTATTCGTCACGCCAGGATTCTTTCCATTCTATATTCTGTTTTTCTTTATTTATTGGCATAAAGTCCTCCTGATCCGTTTCTGTATATCACTATATCATACTACATACGAAAATGCTATATTTTCATAAATATTTTATTCGTATCCCAGTAATCTTTTTAAATCCCACTCGTCAGCCTCTCCTTCAGCAGCGTATTCCTCTTCGTCACTGTCACATTCTTCACTGCATATGTCAGTGCCTTCTTTGTTCCGACAATGACCAGTATCTTCTTTGCCCTGGTGATGCCTGTGTAGATCAGGTTACGCTGCAGCATGACATAATGGTTCATCATCACCGGCATGACTACTACAGGATACTCGGAACCCTGTGATTTATGGATGGTTGTTGCATAGGCGTGTACCAGCTCGTCTAGTTCACTTATGTCATATTCCACGCTACGGCCATCGAAATTAACCTTCAACGTCCGGTCTGTCTCATTTACGGATTCTATGATACCGATATCGCCATTATAGACATCCTTGTCATAATTGTTCTTGATCTGCATCACCTTATCATCTGCACGGAAGGCATACCCGCTACGTCTTAGGGTTTCTTTAGGCATGGTAACCTTTCCCCTACCCTTCATGAATATCTCATGCTCTGCCGGATTAAGGATCTCCTGCAGTGCAAGGTTCAGGTTTGTAGCGCCGACCTGTCCTCGCTGCATAGGTGTTAGCACCTGTATCTGCGACGGCGGGATATGATAATAATCCGGGAGCTTCTTCTCAACCAGATCCACTATATACTTTACAGCATCTTCCGGCTCTTCCTTCTCTACAAAGAAGAAATCCGATGTCTTTCCGTTGCTTATATCAGGAAGTTTCCCTTCATTTATTCTGTGGGCATTCATGATGATACGGCTTGTCTGTGCCTGCCTGAATATCCTTGTAAGCCTTACCACGGGGAATGTACCAGAATCTATTATATCCCTTAAGACATTACCCGGTCCTACGGACGGAAGCTGGTCAATATCACCGACCATGATAAGCCTCATCGTTGGCGGTATCGCCTTTAGCAGTGAGTTCATAAGGATAATGTCTATCATAGAGCACTCATCAAGAATAAGAACATCGCCCTCTAAAGGCTTGTCCTCATTTCTCTGATATCCTTCAGGCGGCTTACATTCCAGGAGCCTATGGATAGTCTTTGCCTCCATCCCGGTTGCTTCGGTCATCCTCTTTGCTGCCCTACCCGTTGGAGCTGCTAGAAGGATTTTCAGGCCATAAGCCTTATATGCCGAAATTATACCATGAGTTGTCGTCGTCTTTCCTGTTCCGGGACCACCCGTAAGCACCATGACCTTTGCAGTTGCAGCTTTACGGATTGCGTCAGCTTGGATCTCATCATACTGCATGCCGGTATATTTCTCTATCGCACTTATCTCGACTGACAGATTCTCATTACCGGTCAGTCTACGGGCATCCATAAGCTTTGTGTAAAGCTTGTCCCCTGCAGGTGAAGACGCCAGTTTTTTCAATTTGGTAGCAACCCCAACCTCTGCAAAAAAGAAAGGCGGAATGTATACTGGATCTATCTTGTTCCCCTCATCATCAAGCCTTATAATCTCTTTCTCAATGATAAGCTCATTCTTCTTGAGCATTTCATCCATGGTCATTACTATGGTCTCGGGAGCCGCTTCTAACAGCTCTGCACCTTTTTCTATAAGCTGCTGTTTCTCAGCATATACATGACCGTCATTTGACAATTCCGAAAGAGTATACATCAACCCGCTACGAAGACGCAGGAAGGATTCCTTCCCGAATCCGAGCTTCATGGCTATCTGATCTGCGGACTTAAATCCTATGCCCCAGATATCGTCAGCAAGCCTGTACGGATTTTCTTTCATGACCGGGATGCTGTAATTACCATACTGCTTAAAGATCTTTGCGGCATATGAAGCAGATACCTGATGCTCCTGCAAAAAGAGCATTATGTTCTTTATCTCTTTCTGCCGTGCCCAGGACTCCGCTATCATCTCTATCCTTTTCTTACCGATACCTTCTATCTCGATAAGAAGTTCAATATTATCCTCTATGACTACGACAGTGTCAACTCCGTACTTCTGTACTATCTTCTTTGCAAACTTCGGACCGACTCCTTTAATAAGGCCGGAACCCAGGTATTTTTCCATCCCGAAAACTGTTGCACGAAGGGTCTCCTCCCATTTCTCAGCCACAAACTGCCTGCCATACTTTGAATCAACCTTCCATTCACCCTCAGCAAGCAGGACTGAGCCTACATTTGCATCAAGCATATTGCCGATGACGGGTACAAGGTCGCTATGATCTTTTACCCGGCATTTCAGCACGGAATGTCCGTTTTCCGGATTCTGATATGTGATCCTCTCGACCACGCACCGGATTTTCTGCATAGCTCCCCCTTCCCTTGATTTCAAAGGCTTTATTGCCTACTTATATCCATTTTCTTATCGTGATTCCTCTGTATCTTTTCCAAAATACTCATTCATCGTAAAAAACGCCACCCCAAACTTAAGCCTTACAGTATCCGGACATTTTTCAAGATACTCTGCAGCATCTTCCCTTGAATACAGTTCCCTAAGTCCATTGAAGCTCCCTTTTATCAAGCCATAAGCCATCTCACGGCTGTCATAAGCCAGAACATCTCCCCAGAGAGGATAAGCCATTACAGTCTGTACCAACTGACCGGTAGGCATGTCCTTTAATATATCTTCCGGTATCTGGCAGGCATTGATCATCGTCTGATGATTACCATACGGCCAGGTGCTCATAAGAGGAAGCGCCGGATAATAATATCCTTCGTAACCATCAGGATAGTATGCTTCCGCTATATTCCTGTCCTCCGCGGAGTATCCCGCATAAAAGCTTGTATCCTTCTCCTTAATCAGGCTTGGTTTAGCGGTTACTTTTACCCCGTGATCCGGCATGACAAAAGTATATCCCCAATAATCGCTATCTGAATGCGTCTTTTTTATCTCTGTGCCTTCGACAAAAAGGTATATATCCGCATCCATCAACACTTCAGTCTTTATCTCTACGGTCTCTCCTGCCTTTGCGCTTTCAGGAAGGCTTATAAAATGATTTCTCATATCCATGTCGCCCAAGTCGTAAAGCAAGTAAAGATTGTCATCACTGCTGTCTAAATCAGCATCTGTTTCAACATTATTTCCCGCGCTATCTTCTCTTTTTGTAAACCACGGGAAAATATCCGTCACTTCAGTCATCTCCCTGTCGAACTTATAGCAATAAAGCCTTTTATCTGTAAAAAGATACATATAGTCATACTTGTAAAAGGTAATCCCTATACGAAATTTTTTACCGCCCCGATTCAATATTATATCCGAAGAATCCCAAATAGTATTTTTAATGTCTGATGAACTCACAAAAGTAAAGCTCATCGTATCCAGCTGTTTTACAATCTCTTTGATTCTTTTCGAGTCTGTTATGGTCACAGGCTTTTCAAATTTTATCTGGAGTTCAATAGAATCTATCGAACCGCTTACAATCTCCTGATACTCCTTGGAATCACGGAATGTTTTGTAGTCCGAATACTTGATGCGGTTAAAAACATCTAGCCTTATGACAAGATATACTCCCACCGCTAAACAAGCCGCTATAAATACAAACAAGAATATCCTTCTCTTTCCTTTTTTAGGCTTCACATATACATTCTTTTCCGTAATTCTCTCTTTAGGCATAACATTAGGATGATTATCTGTTGTAGTCCTAACCTGATTTGTCAAGACAGGTTTCTTTACAATCTGATCTGGTTTCTTTGGGACCAGATTGGGATTCTTTAATTTTCGTTTCAATGCGAGCGGGTCTTCTGTCTTAAGTATGCGGTCACGAAACGATTTCAAGAAAGTAACATCTTCTTCTGTACATTCCGCAGAGTCAAAAGAGGCTTCATGCGCCATATTATTTCTGATATGTCTCACCCTTTTGAGCTCCTTAAGGTCAGAACTCCATCCCGGTATTCTTTCAGAATCATACCGGCTTGTTTGCTCCATCTCAGAAATGTACTCTGTGACACCGCCGGTCTTTCCATATATCTCGTTACAGGTTTTCTCTAAATCTTTGAATTTTTCAAAGAATATCATGCTTATCTGTCCCATTAGATATGATATCTCCTCTATTTTGAATACTTCTTCATCTAATTACTTTAAAACTTGTAAGCTACCAACCTATCTTTCCCACAACTAACACCCAAATAATTCTGCAGTCTTTGTCATCCTTTCAGCAATCTTTACCCCGAACGGGCATCTGCTCTCGCAGCTTTGACATCCCACACAGGAAGATGCCGTTATACCGAGTGCCTCATAATGTGCCTTTACACTTTCAGGTACCGTCGACTGCGCAGTGGCCAGATCATAAAACTTGTTCACCATTGCAATATCAATATCCATCGGACAAGGCTTGCAATGCCCGCA
>JAEEKN010000312.1 GCA_016282435.1 Lachnospiraceae bacterium
AGGGCGTAAAGCGCGTGGAGATCGGCGACAAAGTTTTGTTTGAGGGCACACTGTAACAGATGATATTGACGCAGGGATATTATTTCCCTGCGTTTGTTTTTACAATATTATACTGAAATGGGTTTTCCCGTATATATTAAAGGCTAACAGCGTTCCTAACGGACTCTAAGAAGCAAGAGTCCACAAATCTTTGGTAGTGTACAAGTAAAAGTACAGATGTAAAAACTCCTTACCTAAAATGCAAAAAGGTGTTGACAAAAACAAAAGCAGGGTATATAATCCAAAGTAGAACAGTTCCAAGTGGGACTGTTCAAAATTAAACAATCTGAAATCAGACCGTTCCAAATGGAATTGTCTGAAATATATAAACAATACTTTAGTACACAAAAGCTAAGGAGGAGGAAATGGAGCGCAGAGAATCTTTAGGCTGGGAACTAAAACGAATGAGCAACACAATAGGCAGCTTTATCGGGGCAGAGCTTACCAAGGCAGGCTTTGATGAGATAATCATCACTCACGGATGGATACTCGGATATCTGTGTCATCACGAGGATACCGTTGTTTACCAGAAGGATATAGAAACGAGATTCTGTATGCCCCGTTCCACCGTTGCAAATGTGATGAAACAGTTTGAGCAGATGGGCTATATAACAAGGCAGTCCGATTCTAAAGATACAAGGCTTAAAAGAATACTTGTGACGGCTGAAGGAAAAAAGGTCCATGAAGCGAGCATGAAGAGCATATTTGCAACAAACGAAAAAATGGAAGAAGGCATTTCTGATAATGAACGACAGACCCTTCACGATATTTTTGAAAAGATATCCGAAAATATGAAGCGAAGCGGTTTTGAAGAAAAGTAATTATATAGGGAGGAAACAGCTTTGATCAAGCGATTATTATCTTATGTAAAGGAGTATAAAAAAGAATCGATCCTTACTCCTTTAAGTATGATCATCGAGGTTGTGATGGAGATGATCGTACCGATGCTTATGGCATCCCTGGTAAACGACGGTATCAACGCGACCAATGAAGCCGGCGAAGTAGTCGGGGATATCAACCATATCATCCTGATAGGTGTTTTCATGGTGGTTGCAGCACTTATAGGCCTTGCAGGCGGTATAATGGGTGGTGTATTTGGTGCAAAAGCTTCTACCGGATTTGCCAAGAACTTAAGGAAGGGCATGTTTGATAAGATCCAGACCTTTTCCTTCAAAAATATTGATAAATTCAGTACCGCAGGACTTGTTACCCGTCTTACAACGGATGTAAACAATGTGCAGAACGCTTACCAGATGATCCTCAGAATGTGTATGAGATCACCCATGACATTTGTCATCGCACTGGTTATGTCATTTACCATTAAGCCCAGTCTGGCACTTATCTATCTTGTAGCCGTTATAATCCTCGGTGCCATCCTTGCCTTTATCATATCCAAGGCCATGAAGGCTTTCGAGCAGGCATTTCCGAAATATGACGAATTAAATGCCAGCGTACAGGAAAATGTTAATGCTATCCGTGTTGTAAAGGCGTATGTCCGTGAAGAACACGAGAAGAAAAAGTTTAAAACTGCCAGCAATAATATTTTCAAGATTTTTTCAGCAGCCGAAAAACTGACCACATTTAACGGTCCCGCAATGAGCATTACGGTATATACCTGTATACTTCTTATCAGCTGGCTCGGTGCAAAAATGATCATCAATACCGGTGCTGCCGATCTTAACCTCGGTGACCTTACCGCACTTCTTTCATATTGTATGAGCATACTGATCAGTCTTATGATGCTCTCTATGATATTCATCATGCTCACAATGAGTGCCGCAAGTGCAAGACGTATCTGTGAAGTGCTTGAAGAAGAGCCCGATATTGTCAATCCCGAAAATCCTGTCATGACAGTAAAGGATGGCAGCATCGAATTTAAAAACGTAAACTTCCGTTACAATAAGGACGGCAAGGAAAATGTATTGAGCAATATCAATATAAGTATCGAATCCGGTGAAACCATAGGAATCATAGGTGGTACGGGCAGTGCAAAATCCACTCTCGTTAACCTCATCAGCCGTCTGTATGATGTTAATGACGGCAGCGTCCTTGTCGGCGGCAGGGATGTCAGGGAATACGATCTCGAAGTACTTCGTGACGAGGTAAGCGTAGTCCTTCAGAAAAATGTCCTTTTCTCAGGAACTATTATGGATAACCTTCGCTGGGGTGTGAGAAAGAAGAAAGGTCAGACCGATCTTCCGGAAACACCCCAAGAGAAGGCAGAAATCGACGCAGAATGTATCAGAGCCTGCAAGCTTGCCTGTGCCGATGAATTTATCGAAAGAATGCCTGATAAGTATGATACATATATAGAACAGGGCGGAACCAATGTTTCCGGCGGACAGAAACAGAGGCTTTGTATTGCAAGAGCCCTGGTAAAGAAGCCTAAGATTCTGATCCTCGACGATAGCACGAGTGCTGTAGATACTGCTACTGATGCCAAGATCAGAAAGGCATTTGCAGAAGAAATACCGGGCACCACAAAGCTTATCATAGCACAGCGTATTTCAAGTGTTATGAATGCCGACAGGATCATAGTTATGGAAGACGGCAAGATAAACGGCTTCGGTACACACGACGAGCTTTTAAAGAATAACGTAATTTACCGTGACGTATATGAATCACAGACAGGCGGTAACGGAGACTTTGATGAAGGAGGTGAGCGCTAATGGCAGGACCTATGGGACGTGGGCCGATGCCCAGAGGAATGAAGCCTACGGTTAAGAATCCCGGAAAGATTCTTAAAAGGCTGATAAAGTACATGGTGCTCGATAACATTGCTTTATGGATATGTGTTGCGGCATGTATCGGCATAACCGTTTTCTGTATGACAGTAAAAGGAACCCTGTTTACCAGGACTCTGCTGGATGTATATATACCCGGGATACAGAACGGAGAGTTGACATTCTCCGATCTGGGTCATGAAATCTTTGTAACAGCCTGCTTTATACTGGTGGGTATCTTAGCCAGCTTTATTCAGGCGAGGATCATGGTAAGGATTACCCAGGGCTTTCAGAGAAAGCTCAGGGATGACATGTTCGAGCATATGGAGTCACTCCCGATAAAGTATTTCGATACTCATTCTCACGGAGACATCATGTCCCTCTACACAAATGATGTGGACACCATGAGACAGATGATCTCACAGAGCATTCCTCAGTTCTTAAACAGCATCATTACTATCGTAAGTGTATCGATCAGTATGATAATGCTCAGCTGGCAGTTAATGCTGGTTTCTGTTGCGATGATAGCCATAATGCTCTATACTACAAAAAAGATTTCCGGTAAAAGTGGAAAATACTTCGTAAAACAGCAGAAGGCAGTCGGAGCACTTAACGGTTTTGTTGAAGAAATGATGTCCGGTCAGAAGGTTGTTAAGGTTTTCTGTCACGAAGAAAAAAATATCGCTGACTTTGACAAGCTTAATGAAGAACTTTTTGACAGTGCAAATAACGCAAACCGTTTCGCAAACATAATCATGCCCATTAATGCACAGCTCGGAAATGTAAGCTATGTAGTGCTGGCTATCGTCGGCGGTGCTATGGCGATAAACGGAGTTGGCGGGCTTGCTTTGGGTGCTCTCATCAGTTACCTGACATTTAACCGCCAGCTTAACATGCCCATCAACCAGATCAGCATGCAGATCAATTCAATTATTATGGCTTTGGCCGGCGGCGACCGAATCTTCCGTCTCATGGATGAAAAGCCCGAAACCGATGATGGTTATGTTACACTGGTCAATGCAAAGAAGGTTTATAAACCCGGAAGCGAAAACAAGGAATACACTATCGAGGAAACCGATGAACGTACAGGTATCTGGGCATGGAAGCACTTCCATAAGGCTGACGGTACCACAACATATAAAGAGCTGCAGGGCGATGTGGTATTTGACGATGTAGATTTCGGTTATACCGAAGAAAAGATGGTACTGCACGACATAAAGCTTTTCGCTACGCCCGGCCAGAAGATAGCATTTGTAGGTTCCACAGGTGCCGGAAAGACTACGATCACAAATCTTATCAACCGCTTCTATGACATACAGGATGGTAAGATCAGGTATGACGGTATCAACGTAAA
>JAEEKN010000313.1 GCA_016282435.1 Lachnospiraceae bacterium
ATCATAAAGACCGGAAATAACGTTATGTCCGCCGGGTGCCTGTCCGCCTGAAAGGATAACACCTACTACCTGCTTCTTAGCTACGGAAGTATTAGCTCCCTTTACAAATGTAATCTCCTCTTTTCCGTATGTGTTGGGGAAAAGTGCCTTGATTTTGTCCTGATCTGCTACGCTCTGGGTAGCTGCGCCTACTTTAACGCTTATCTCCGAGATACCGCCTCTGAGCATTCCTGGAAGCTTGGGAGTGTACTCGTATCTCGCCTTCTGAAGGGGTGAAAGATTCATTGTGGTTCTCCTTTTTAAAAATTTTCCTCACTGATTTACATGAGCAAAACCCATTATAGCACATAGTTCGTGGATTGCCAACAAAAATTTTTTGCGATTTTTTTCGAATTTTTTTTGAAATTTTGTCAAATATCTGTTATACTATTGAGCCGTGAGCATTATTTTTTAGAAACCGGAGTACAAAATGAGATCAAAAATATTTATAACTACTATAATAATGGTACTGATAGCCGTGCTGGCAGGACCCTCTGTTCCGTCGCATGCGGAAACCGTCATAACCATAAGCGGCTATACGGATGCTAAAGAGGATACCGAGGAGAGTAACGCCTCACCGGGCGAATCTGAGGAAGGACAGTCGGAAGAACAGACAGAAGATTCAAAAGAAGAGGATGATGAAGCAGACGACGAGGATTCGCCTTACAGCTTCGCCGAAAAAAACATAACCCTCTATACCGGCTGGAAGGACTACTACACCGATATCATCGGCGCAAGCGAGGATGCTGTCATCACCTATCGCAGTAAAAAGGAAAAGGTAGCAACTGTCGACGAAGACGGTATCATCACTCCCGTATCAAAAGGTAAAACCCGTATCTACGCAGATATCACAGAGGACGGCGTGACATCGACCTGTTCGGTAAAGGTGACCGTCATGGACCCGTACAGCGAAGTCGTGAAAAGTACCGACGCCATGTCACTTGACAGTTCGTTTGTTTTCAGCATCAAAAGGACCGGACACAGGGATCCCGTAACATGGACCCTGGAGGGTGAAGGCACAGCCGAGATAGAAGCCGTATCTCCCACCGAGTGCCGCCTTCATACGTTAGAGCCCGGATTTGTCAGACTGACAGCCGAGTGCAGGGAACAGAAATTTACCTTCACCGTAAAGATATATAACGGAACAGGCGAACTGTTTATCATCACACCAAACTCCGATCCTTTTAACAAGAACTATAAGTCATACGGTTCATATAACAAAAAGACCAAGGGTTACTACTTATTAAAGTCATACCTTGAAAGGCTGAATACCTTAAAGGGCGGTGTTCTGGTACTCAAATGCGGAACATATTCCATAACAAACACACTCTGTATCCCTTCGAACACTACCATAATACTTGAGGACGGTGCAAAAATAGTCAAAACCGACGACACCGGAACCAGCGCTCTAAAGGCTACGGCATCCCTGTTCCATACCGTCTCGTATACAAATGCGTCAAAAGAGGGAGTATTTAAGGGATATAACGGCGAGCACGACATAAAGATTCTCGGAGAAGGAACGGCTATTATTGACCTGAACAATATTTCCTGCCAGGGTATCGCCGCAGCTCACTGCAACAGGCTCACGATATCGGGTATTACATTTAAGAACATGAATACCTATCACTTTATAGAACTCGCAGGAAACGCCAACGTAGAGATATCCGGAAACTATTTTTACGGACATATTGATTCCGCAAATTCACGTAAGGAAGCGATAAACATAGATACTCCGGACAAGGAGACTCACGGATTTAACCAGTACTGGACCAGTTTTGACAAGACGCCAAACAAAAACATCTACATCACGGACAATGTATTTTATAACGTGGAATGCGGCGTCGGAACACATAAATATTCCGAAGGCAGTGCCCACAAAAACGTGAACATCCTCCGGAATACATTCATCGACAGCGGCACATACTCCATAAGGTGCATGAACTACGATAAACCTGTCATAGCAGACAACGTCTTCGTTTATTCAAAGCCTTCGGAATATGCCGAGATCACTATAATAATGAACGGAGTAAAAGACCCCGAAATATACAACAACCGTTTTGAAAACCTCCAGACTCCCATAAGCTTCTATCATTGGAAGAACAGCGGCAACGGTAAAAACTACGCCCCTATCTACAATGAGCTGAGCGAAGCAAGTATGGAACTACTCCGGAAGAACTATCTGGTCAATGTAGAAAATCCGTATTTCGAATACTACAAGACCTATAATGATTTCTCAGATGACAGCCTGGAGCTTCACGCAATAGATTATTATTCCTGACCGGAAGCCAAAGTCTTCCACAGACTTTCGTTGTTTTCGATCTTGACTTCTTTTTTCCATTCTGAATACGCTTCTTCAAATACCTGCTGCTCGCGTCGTTCTATCACTTTGATGCGGGCAGCATTTGTATTTTCCTCATCCCGTACGTTCTCGCATTCAAAAAGAAACAGTGCTTCTTCGGTCTCAATAATGGGGCTTACTTCTTTGTTCCTGAGCCAGAACACAACGCCTGCCTGTTCCTCGGGTAGCATCTCCTTTAGACGTGCCAGATCTGCCACAATATCAGTCACGGTCAGTTCTTCGGTCTCAAAATCCTTTAGTTCTATATCTTTTCCCGAAGATACTTTTTCCCGGACGTTGTTAAATTCAGCACGCTTACTCTCTATCTCCTCGTCGGTATGGAATTCGGTCTCACCCGACCTGTTCTCGTAAACCTTGGGGTACATTATGTATCTTAAGTCCATATGGCGGACTTCTTCATCATCGGCTGTGGTATCGACGTTCAGGATGAGATGTTCGTAGACTTTCCTCGCCATCATGTTGTCGGTGTATACCTTCTCGACATCTTCCTCTGTTATGGAATATTTTTCCTTTAGGTCCTCAGATAGTTTTTCGAGATATTCATCAGCTTTCAGGGCTATCTCGGATTTGTCGTCCTCGGTAAGTACCACTCCGAGCTCATCGGCCTTGGATGCCACTAGCTTTACGCTCACTATCTTTTTCTGGATATCGTCTCTTAAGGATTCCCCGAACAGTTTTCCTTCGGCGTCCATCTTAAAGTCCCAGATTTCTTTTCCGTAGAGGTTATTGATCCCGGAGATAGTGGGTCTCGCATACAGGTTCCACTCTCCTATGGTGACTTCCATGCCGTTTACTTCAAAAACTATATCTTTTCCAAACTCCTTGGCCTGCGGTTCCGAAGTTTCTTCTTTTTTGCATGCGGCGAGCATCAATGCGCATACCACTAGCAGCACGCATAGTAATCCGGTTTTATTCTTTTTCATCCTGTTTTCCTTCAATGCTTTCATTTTTCGTATCCTGCGGTTTCTCGAGTTTTATCCCGTTCATATCCTCGAAAAGGGCGAGCAGGCTGTTTATAACTTCCATGGGTTTAAGTGCGGTGTTCCTGCCACGTTCTCCCAAAGTGTATTCAAATCCGTAGCCTTTGCCGGTCACAAATTTCAGTTTTCCCTCGTACTTCGTGATGAGCTCCGGGATCCTCGCTCCGTCCAGCCAGGCCTTCTCGTACATCTTCAGCTCTACTTTGTTCCCCCTCTGCTTTATGGAGGTCACATATACATCATGCCCCTTGGCTTTTGTCACGGCTATATACAGGAGATTTACGACCGATACCGGAGGATCCCCGTACCTGTCAACCATCTCTTCTTCGAGGTCCATACGCTGGTTTTCATTTTCAACCGCCGCGATCCTTTTATACATATCGAGCTTCTGCAGCTCATTCCTGATATAGTTCGAAGGTATGTATGCATCCATGTCGAGATCGATGGATGTCTGGTAATACTCGAGGGTCAGTTCTCCGGGCTTCAGGTTCTTTATAGCGCGATTTAACATCTTGCAGTAGAGCTCGTATCCCACTGCTGCCATATGTCCGCTCTGCTGGGCTCCTAAGAGGTTACCGGCACCCCTGATTTCGAGATCCCTCATCGCTATCTTTATACCGCTTCCAAGCTCTGTAAATTCTTTTATGGCATCGAGTCGTTTTTCGGCATTTTCCTTCAGCTGTTTATCACGCCTGTACATCATAAAGGCGTACGCCACCCTGTTCGAACGGCCCACACGGCCGCGGAGCTGATAGAGTTGGGAGAGTCCGAACCTGTCCGCATCCACTATGATGATGGTGTTTACATTCGGTATATCGAGTCCGGTCTCGATGATGGTGGTAGATACGAGAACATCTATCTCGCCGTTTACAAAAGCATACATGATGTCCTCGAGCTCACGTTCGTTCATACGCCCGTGGGCATAGACTATATTCGCATCCGGGAGCATCTTCTGCAAGTCGGCAGCCACTTCTTCTATACCTGCCACCCTGTTGTTCACATAGTAGACCTGGCCGCCGCGGGACAGTTCACGGTTTATGGCTTCACGGACCACCTCATCATTGTACTCCATGACAAATGTCTGTATGGGCAGCCTGTCGACGGGAGCCTCATCCAGAACGCTCATATCCCTGATACCCGCGAGACTCATATGGAGTGTTCTCGGGATGGGTGTAGCGGTAAGAGTCAGGACATCCACATTGCCCTTCATCTGCTTTATCTTCTCTTTGTGGGTCACACCGAAACGCTGTTCCTCATCTATCACGAGGAGGCCGAGGTTTTTAAATGTGATATCTTTCGACAGGAGCCTGTGGGTACCGATCACGATATCTATAAGGCCGGTCTTCAACTTCTCTATGATCTTCTTCTGTTCCGATGCGGATTTAAAACGCGAAAGCAT
>JAEEKN010000314.1 GCA_016282435.1 Lachnospiraceae bacterium
CTGAGGATCAGCTTATGATCATGCCTTATAACAGAGTTGTCTGCGATCTTAATGATCTGACAGAGGAGGAGCTGCTCGAGAGTATCACAGGCTTTTTTATTGTAAGACCTATGAACCATTCGTTTACGCCCAGCAGAAAATATACATTTGCTATGTTACTTGGCGGAAAATGGTATGAGCTTGAAGCAAAGGATTTCATAAAGAGAGTAACAGATCCTGTAAAGAGCCTGGATGTTTCAATACTTCAGACCTACCTGCTGGATCCTGTACTCGGCATCAAGGATCCCAGAAAGGACAAGCGTATCGCATTTATCGGCGGTATCAGAGGTATCAAGGAACTTGAGAGACGCTGCAAGAGAGATATGAAGATAGCGTTTGCTATGTATCCTACATCAATCCAGGAGCTGTTCGCAGTAGCGGATGCAGGCCGTCTGATGCCTCCCAAGTCTACATGGTTTGAGCCCAAGCTCAGAAGCGGGCTGTTCATCCACAAATTTTAATTTTTGCTTGTACTTTTGCCTTCTTTGTGCTAATATATCTATGTATATCTTTATAATGTCAAACATTGAATCTTGATGCATTTGGGGTAGATTCCGTGTTTACTTTATGGCTATACTGATTAACTCGATTTTGTACACCTCATCCGGCTGCTTCGCAGCCACCTTACCCTCAAGGGGAAGGCTTAAAAGGGACAGGATAACGTTAATGAACTTAAAAGGAGGAGAGTATGGGAAAAAGCAAAAGAGAACTGAAGAAAGAAATGAAGAAGGAGATGAAGGACAAGATGAAGACAAAGCTTAAGGTAAAAGTAAAGAAAAAGATGAAAAAAGTTAAGCTTCTCTTTATCGTAGTTGCTATTCTGGGCGCTGTCATCGCTGTGGCTAAGGCTATAGAGATGCTTCTGGAGAAGAAGAACAAGGATAGACCCAAGGATACATCTCTTGATCAGGTATTTTCGCTGTTTGCATGTTCGAAGGATTGCATTTCGAAGACCATAACCGGTGGTATCATGGCAGGTGCATATTTTGCCAGCCAGAAGATAGACTGCTCGGCATGTGAGTTTACAGATGGCAGCTTTATAGCTATAAAGAGTGCTTGCGCATATGTAAATGTTATCATTCCTGAGAATGTAAACGTTAAGTTTGACTGCATCAACCTGTGCACATATGTAAAGCAGGAATATGATACAGAAGCATTTGATGAGTCTCTTCCTACAGTATATGTAGCTCTTAAGGGCGCATTCAGCAGTGTTATCATCAGCCGTGCCGCAGTGGTAGCTGATGAAGATACTACAGAAGAGGCATGTGCAGCAGAATGCTGATGATTTATTACGAAGGGTGTATTGATAGTAATGATTAAAGATTTTTATTTGAGTATTGAGAGCGGAATTGATGTAAAGGAAAACCTTCTTTCGCTTAAAGAAGCTCTGAAAACACCTGTAAAGGGCAGCCGTGAAAAGGATGCCCTTCTTTTGATATTGGGCGGGGATTATTCAGTGCTTACTGGTTTGCTTAAAAATGATGACCCGAAGGTCAGGAAGAATGCTGTGATAGTTCTCGGAATCCTGGGAGCAGCAGAGACTCTAGACGCCGTATATGAAGCTTATACTTTAGACTCTGTCATGTACAACAAGGCTTCTTATGTCGAAGCCATGAGAAAGATAGGATATGAAAAGTATAAGGAAGAGCTCAAAGCGCGTTTTGACTCTTTGAGGAAAATACCCGCATCTGATGAAAACAGGAAGCACATTCTGGACGAGATGAAACAACTCGTAAAGATCTTCGGAAACGGAAAACTCGAGTTTACCGGATTCAATCTGGAGAATGAATGTATCCTCACCACAAACAGACTTCATAAAGAAGTGACATCCGATGCGCTGCAGGGCATTCCTCACAAGGATATACCTGCGGGAGTGGTACTTAAGACAAAGTCACTGGAAGAAGTGATACACTTGAGAACTTATGATGAGCTTCTGTTCATCCCAGACGGGATAAAGAACGTAAGCTCAGATCCCAAGGCTGCCGCAAAAGAGGTGGTGGACGCCGGTATAAAGGATTATATCTTTAACCGCATATCCGTAAAGGGTGATGAGTCAAAAGCAAAGTCCGGTTACAGGGTGAACTTTAGAACCGAGATAAGGGCAAAGGACAAAGAAAAGAACACTGATTTTGTGAAGAAGTTTTCTGAAGAACTCGAGATTCTCACAAACTGGGAGCTGTCGAACTCCGTATCGGATTATGATGTGGAGATCCGTCTCATAGAGAATGCTTCCGGGATGTATGCGGTACTTGTCAAGTTCTGCATATTACGGGATGAGAGATTCACATACAGACGCGAGACCATAGCCGCCACCATCAAGCCCTATTTGGCTGCTACACTCATGCAGCTCGCACGTCACTACTTAAAAGGTAATGCAGCGGTGCTCGATCCTTTCTGCGGTGTGGGAACCATGCTTGCAGAACGTGAGCTCGTAGTAAATGCAAAGAAGTACTATGGAATAGATATTTTCGGAGAAGCTGTAAAGAAAGCGGAGACAAACCTTAAGTCTGCCGGTATCATCAGAAAGACAGACCTCATAACAAAGGATTTCGCTGCGTTTACATCAACACATCTGTTTGATGAGATAGTGACTGATATGCCTTTTGAGACCGAGCAGAAGTCATTCGAAGATATCGAAAAACTGTATAGGATACTGTTTGAAAAAGCTGATGAACTTCTGGAGAAAAAAGCTGTGATGATCATATATTCACGTAATCCCGGCTTTGTAGAGAAGTATCATACTTTATGCAACTGTAAAATAGAAGAGGATTTTGAGATTTCCAAAAAGGAAAACAGTCATTTGTTTATCTTGAAAAGATGACCGGATTTGTAAAAGGGTGGGTTTATGAAGAAAGCTAAGATAGTTCTTTTGATATCATTGTTGATATTTATCGGACTTCTTCTGTATTTTATATTCGGATCTTCAAAAAATGATTCTGAGAAGCCTGTGTCATTACGTGAACAGTATCAGCAGGAATATCAGGAACAACAGGAACAACAGAATCCTGAAAAGGATAAATCATAATGGATATTGTACTGATAGTACTGGCCTCTCTGATAGTCCTGGCATTTATCTGGGGTATGATAGAACTGAAACTGCTAAAAGTCACGGAATACCGGTTAGTTGACGAGCCGGTACCGGAGTCACTAAAGAATAAAAAGATAGCGGTTTTAAGTGACCTGCACGGTGTATATCACGGAAAAAACAATGAGAGGCTGCTTCAAAAATTAAAAAATATTGCCCCGGATTATATACTTGTTCCGGGAGACCTGATAAACGGGAGAAAAGCTCAGGAACTCGAATACGCTTCGAAGGTTCTGGGCTCTTTGTCAGATTTGAAGATACCAGTTTTGTTTACTTTCGGAAACCATGAAGAGAAGCTGACCGTAAACTTTTCAGAGAGAAAAGAATATGAGGAGCTAAAAAGGATTTCTCGTGAAAAATCAATATTGTTAAATGATGACTGCTATATCCCGGAAGCCGACCCGGAGTGCTGTTTTGTGGGATTAAACCTTCCGCTCTGGATATATCACGATCATGACAGAACGGGCATGATAAAGAAAAAAGTCTCGGATATCCTCGAAAAGTCCGGTGCTGAAGGAAAATATACGATACTTATGGCACACGATCCGGAGCATTTTGACAGGTATGAAGAAGCCGGCGTGAACTTAAGTATATGCGGACATCTCCATGGGGGTATCGTGAGGGCTCCGTTCCTCGGAGGTCTGATCACTCCGAGATTACAGGTGTTTACAAAAAGGTCAAAGGGACGTTTTAGTAAGGGTAAAATGACCATGATAATTTCGGGCGGAGTCGGCTGGCATGATATGCCTATAAGAATTCTCAACAGGCCCGAGATAGTCGTTATAAGTTTTAAATAGAAGGTTTTGATATGAGTATTTCTGTAAAACTTGATGCATTTGAAGGACCGCTGGATCTGCTCCTTCAGCTGATAGAGAAAAACAAGATAGATATATATGATATACCGATCATAGAGATTACGGATCAATATATGGAAGTCATCTCAGGGATGCCTCAAGAGAAGTTGGAAGAGGCCAGTGAATTCCTGGTAATGGCTGCTTATCTGCTGAAACTGAAATCAGCTATGCTTCTTCCGAAGCCTGAGCCTGAAGATGACGGCGAACCCGTAGATATCAGGCAGGAGCTGATAGAGAGGCTGTTGGAATACAAGATGTTCAAGTATGCTTCCTACGAACTGAAAGACAGGCAGTTCGATGCGGAACGTGTAATGTATAAGGAAAGCACTATCCCTGATGAAGTAAAGCAGTACAAGGAAGAAGTGGATGTGGAGAAACTGCTCGGCGGAGTATCACTGAGTGAGCTTAACACCATCTTCAAAGATCTCATAAAGAAGCAGGACAACCGTATCGACCCTGTGAGAAGCAAGTTCGGAAAGATAGAGAAGGAAGATACGAACCTGTACGAGATCATAGAGGCACTGCAGATATACGGCCTCTCAAACAGGCATTTCAGCTTCAGAAAATATATCGAGAGCCGTAAGACGAAGATGGAGATTATCATCACGTTCCTGGCTATCCTGGAACTGATAAAGATGGGCAGGATCAACATCAGACAGGACGGTACGTTTGAGGACATCATAATAGACTATCTGGCTGACGATATCGTGGAACTCGATGGGTTTATGTCATCTTAATTTATAGAAAGAATAGAGGATTTATATATATGGATAACGAAGAAGTGATAAAGCTTGACCCTGAACTGAAAGCGCTTCTGGCAAAAGTGGAAGCTATTCTGTTCACTATGGGTGAAGCAGTAGAGATCAACAGGATAGCTGAAGCTGTCGGACATGATGAAGATACCGTGAGAAACTGTGTGAGGGCATTATCTGACAGATATAAAGACGAAAGCTTCGGTGTACAGATCATAGAACTGGACGGTTCGTTTCAGATGTGTACCAAACCTGAACTGTACGAGACGATAGTCCGAATTGCCAAAGTTCCCAAAAAGCACGTACTGACCGATGTTCTGCTGGAGACACTGTCTATCGTGGCATACAAACAGCCCATCACAAAAGCAGAGATAGAGGTTATAAGGGGCGTAAACTCGGACCATTCCGTAAACAAGCTCCTGGAGTACGGCCTGATAGAAGAGGTCGGAAGGAAAAATGCACCCGGTAAGCCCTGCCTGTTCGGAACATCTGAGGAATTCCTTAGACATTTCGGTATATCATCCATCGATGAACTACCCACCATTACACCCGAAAAGATGGCAGAATTCAAGAGCGAAGCAGAGGACGAGATGCAGCTGAAGCTCGATATCTGATAAAAATGTTGAAAAATTTAAAAAACCACTTGACAAACCATATAAGACAATGCTATATTATCTGAGTGTGCCGCACAGCGAGGGCGAAGTGACTTTAAAAGTCCCCCACAGCTGGCGAGATTATTTATAGGAGGATTCAAAATGTACGCTATTATTGCTACAGGCGGAAAGCAGTACAAGGTAGCTGAAGGCGATGTTATCAAGGTTGAAAAGCTTGGTGCAGCCGAAGGAGAGACAGTCAGCTTTGACCAGGTACTTGCAGTAAACAATGGATCTTTAGTTCTTGGAAATCCTACAGTTAAGGGTGCAGCTGTAAAGGCTACCGTAGTAGAGGAAGGTAAGAGCTCAAAGGTTATCGTTTACAAGTATAAGAGAAAGTCCGGATACCACAAGAAGAACGGACACAGACAGCTCTATACAAAAGTTAAGATTGATTCAATCAAGGCTTGATGATTAGGAATCCTTTAGAATGATAAAGATAAACTTTTTAGTGAATGAAGAAAACGAATTATACGGTTTTAAGATCAGCGGACATGCGGGTTATGCATCAGCCGGTAAAGATATCGTATGTTCTGCGGTCTCCATTCTGGGTATCAATGCCGTGAATTCCATAGAAACACTCTGTGAGGATGGTTTTGTGGTTGACAGGAATGATGAAAAAGGTTTACTTAGATTAGAATTAAAGGATAGGCCATCGAAGGAAGCTTTACTGTTACTTGACAGTTTTAAGCTCGGTATCGATTTAATCCATGACAGTTATGGAGATAAGTACATAAGAATAGAAAGTTAGGAGGTAACGGACATGTTAAAATTGAACCTTCAGTTATTCGCTCATAAAAAGGGAGTTGGTTCTACCAAGAACGGTAGAGATTCAGAATCCAAGAGATTAGGAGCTAAGCGTGCTGACGGACAGTTTGTAAAGGCTGGAAACATTCTTTACAAGCAGCGCGGAACAAGAATTCATCCCGGTATTAATGTTGGACGTGGCGGTGACGATACATTATATGCACTTGTTGACGGAACATTAAGATTCGAGAGAAAGGGCAGAGATAAAAAGCAGGCAAGCGTTTATCCTGTTGCTGAATAATGTATGTTTAAGGGCTGTCGCGAAGCGGCAGCCTTTTTTAGAATAATTTGGGTAAGGAGCCGGAAGAAATGTTTGCAGATACCGCAAAAATATATATCAGATCGGGCAAGGGCGGAGACGGTCATGTCAGCTTCAGACGTGAAAAGTTCGTACCGGACGGCGGTCCGGACGGTGGCGACGGCGGAAAAGGCGGAGATGTCATTTTCGAAGTTGATAAAGGACTGAATACCCTGAACGACTACAGATTCCAACATAAGTTTTGTGCTCAGAACGGCGAAGACGGAAAAAACAAACGTTGCAGCGGTACAAACGGTGAAGATCTGATACTGAAAGTTCCCGAGGGTACGGTCTTGAGAGACGAAGAATCGGGCAAAGTAGTGGCAGATATGTCACATGGTAATCAGAGACAGATCATACTTACCGGTGGACGCGGCGGTAAAGGCAACATGCATTATGCGACCTCTACCATGCAGGCTCCGAAGTATGCTCAGCCCGGACAGGCAGCCAAGGAACTGAACCTGATCCTGGAACTGAAGTGTATCGCAGACGTTGGTCTCGTTGGATTCCCTAATGTTGGAAAGTCAACATTCCTTTCCAGAGTCACAAATGCGAGACCGAAGATAGCCAATTATCATTTTACGACTCTGAACCCGAATCTGGGCGTAGTGGATCTCGAGGGTGGTAAGGGCTTTATAATAGCCGATATCCCGGGACTTATAGAAGGAGCCAGTGAAGGTGTAGGTCTCGGACATCAGTTCTTAAAGCACATAGAGAGAACAAAAGTATTGATTCATATAGTGGATGCTGCTTCAGTAGAAGGCAGGGATCCGATAGATGATATCGAGAAGATCACCGAAGAACTTGAAAAATATAATCCCGAGCTCCTGAAGAAGCCCCAGATCATAGCAGCCAACAAGATGGATGTGTTATACGGCGAAGAAAAAGATGAGGCTATAGAAAAACTCAAAAAGCATTTCGAGCCCAAGGGTATAGAGGTAATGCCCATATCCGCTGTATCGGGAGAAGGTGTAAAGGAGCTTTTGTACCGTACATTTGACCTTCTTCAAACCGTAGGTAACGATCCTATAGTATATGAAGCTGACTTCGTATATGAAGAAAAGATAGATACGAATCTGCCTTATACCGTAGGTTATGACGAAGAAGAGAAGGAATACCTGGTAGAAGGACCGAGAATTGAGAGAATGCTCGGATATACAAACCTTGATTCCGAAAAGGGCTTCTCATTCTTCCAGAACTTCCTGAAAACCAACGGTATTCTCGATAAGCTCGAGGAACTCGGTATACAGGAAGGCGATACGGTCAGACTTTACGGATGGGATTTTGACTACTACAGATAATGGAAAGGAACAACATGACTACAAAACAGAGAGCATTCTTAAAAGGACTTGCTATGAACATAGACCCGATATACCAGATCGGAAAGTCGAGTATAACTCCTGAGTTTACCACAGGTATCAGCGAGGCGCTGGAAGCCAGAGAACTGATAAAAATCTCGGTTTTAAAGAACTGTGCTGACGATCCAAGGGAACTCGCCGGTATTCTCTCGGAGAGAACCGGTTCCGAGGTGGTTCAGGTTATCGGAAAAAAGATAGTTTTATATAAAGAATCAAAGAAGAATAAAAAGATAGAATTACCCAGGGAAAAGAAGAAAAAAGAAGATTAACGGGCGGGCAGCATTATGGAAAGAATTGGAGTTATGGGAGGAACCTTTAATCCGGTTCATTTATCACATCTGATGATAGCGTTACGTGCTTACGATATGCTAAAACTGGATAAAGTATGGTTCATGCCTTCGAAACAGCCGATGTATAAATCGCAGAAGGGTATAGCAAGCGAAGAAGACAGATGTGCTATGATAAATGCTGCTATAAAGCCGTATCCTTTTTTTGAACTGTCGGATTATGAGATGAGGCGTGAAGGTCCCACATATTCTGCAGATACGTTTAGTGCATTAAAAGCAGAGAATCCGGATACCAAGTATTATTTTATAATAGGTGGGGATTCTCTGGACTATTTCGATGAATGGAAGGATCCTTTAAGGATTCTGCAGAACTGTACTCTGGTGGTAGCTCCGAGAGCCATGGAACAGAGTTCAAAATCCAAAGCCGATGAGTTCACCGAATGTGATTATGCGGGAAAAGCAAAGAGCATAGTTGAAAAGTATACATCGGAAAATGCAGACGGTACCGTATTTGTTCCGGAGATAATATTTATCACATCACCCCTCGTGAGCATAGCTTCTTCAGACCTTCGGAACTTCATAAAGTGCGGCATATCGGTAAATGGATTGATACCTTCGGAAACATTAAAATACCTAGAAGAAAAGGGTTTATACAGGGATGAACTTTTTACCCGTGTAAAACAGGATATGAAGGCGCTCATGAAGCCGAAGAGATACACTCATATCATGAACGTAGCCGAAATGTGCTTTAAGCTCGCAAAGCTTCACGGGTACGATCCGGTAAAGGCATATACGGCAGGTATCCTTCATGACTGTGCAAAGCACCTGGGAGACGAAGAAATACTTTGTGAAGCGGACAGACTCGGTGTGGAATATGATGAGGTGGAGAGAAAACAGGCATCAAATCTGCTCCATTCAAAAGTTGGAGCTGTCTGGGCAAAGGAAAAGTACGGTGTAGAAGACGAAGAGATCAGGAATGCCATAAAGTATCACACTACGGGCAGACCGGATATGACAGTCCTCGAGAAGATAGTATATATGAGCGATGTCATAGAACCGGGCAGGGATATGGAGTATACTCCATCGCTCGAAGCTATTCGTTCCATAGCAACATATGACCTCGATAAGGCATGCGCTCTGGTCCTCAATAACGTGGTACCGTATTTGTTAAGAACATATAAGGAAAATGTATGTACCATGACGGTGGATACGTATGAATATTATAAGAAATATATAGTATGACATCCTGAAAAAACGTTGGAGACGTTTTCGATGTAACTTTAATTGTTTTATATAATGTGAAACTACCATGAAAGGAAAATGGTTTACGAAGAGTAAGCCATACAGGAAAAAAATGGCAAAAACAGACGCAGAAAAGATAGTGGCAGCAACCAGAAAAGCCATGGAAG
Source organism: Lachnospiraceae bacterium (assembly GCA_016282435.1). GTDB lineage: Bacteria > Bacillota > Clostridia > Lachnospirales > Lachnospiraceae > RUG11977. The sequence continues at coordinate 9,543 of JAEEKN010000314.1, forward strand.
ATAAAAAAGCAGAAAAGATAAAGGTCATCTATATCGGTGAGATATCGGTAGTAGCTGATTATTTTGTCATCTGCAGTGCTTCGAACTCGTCACAGCTCGAAGCTATAGTGGATAACGTAAGTGAAGAACTAGCCAAGATCGGTGTATATTCCAAGAAGCAGGAAGGTAACAGAAACAGCGGATGGATACTTCTCGACTACGGCGATGTAGTAATCCATGTATTCTTGAGAGAAGACCGTGACTTCTATAATCTCGAGAGAATCTGGAGTGACGGCAAAGTTATTGAAGACTGAAATAAGAGTCGCTTCAACCCTACCAATAATGGAAATTTGGATGGAAAACAACAGATATAAATTAACACCTCAGATCAAGAAAATGGTATGCTACCCGTCAAGAGGACAGTGAAAAATTAAAAAGTTTCGTACCGCCAGTTGTGTATGCAGCTGGCGGTATTATTATGCCGCCAAGTAGTACTGTTTATGATATTCGGACGGTGTCATCACGTTCAGGTTCCTCTGAATCCGACCTGTGTTATAGTAAGCGATGTAGTTTTCTATGGCAGAGACCAAGTCTTTCCTGGAA
>JAEEKN010000315.1 GCA_016282435.1 Lachnospiraceae bacterium
ATCCCGATGTATTCAATATCCTTCTTCAGGTTCTGGATGACGGTCATATCACCGATGCACAGGGACGTAAGATAAGCTTCAAGAACACCATCATCATCATGACATCAAATGCCGGAGCACAGAATATCATAGCTCCGAAGACACTGGGATTTGCAGGAGAATCCGATGCAAAGGCAAATTACGAGAAGATGAAAGACGGTGTCATGGATGAGGTACGCCGTATATTTAAGCCTGAGTTCCTTAACAGAATAGATGAGATCATCGTATTCCATTCGTTGACCAAAGAGAATATCAGGGATATCGTATTCATAATGTTTGACAGGATAGCTAAGAGAGCGCTGAGCGAGCTGAACATAAAAGTAAAATGTGATGACTCTTTTATCGACCATATAGCTGAAAAAGGCTTTGATGAGAAGTATGGCGCGAGACCCCTGCGCCGGGCTATACAGAACGAGGTTGAAGACAGAATGTCCGAAGAAATACTGGCCGGCACCATAAAGTCAGGTGACTCCGTGACCATATCATATGACTCTGACAAAAAAGAGACTGTGTTCAAACATAAAAAAAATATGAAATTTTTAAAAATCAGTGGAAAAAAATAAAATTCTTTGGTAAAATGAATATGGAGTAATATGGACTTTATTTTATATATTTAGGAGGAACCTATGGAAGTCGTTAAGTCATTGATTCAGAGTGAGAAGGATGGGACGCTTAGTTTTGGTGATTTTTCTTTAAGAGAGAAGCAGAAGAAGTCGGATTTCAAACATGAGGGTGATCTGTATAAAGTTAAATGCTTTAGTGAGATTACAAGACTTGAGAAGAATGAGACGTTCGTATATGAATCCGTACCGGGAACGGCTGTATTTAATCTTAAGATTTCTGAAAAAGAGATAAGCTTCAGTCTGACAGGCAAGGGTGATATTCAGATCACTGTAGAGCTTCAGGCTGAGAAAGAATATGAGGTTATAGTTTCGGGTGAGAGTCTGGGAGTTATGAAGACAAATCTCGGCGGAAAGCTTACCTTCTCTGTTGAGGCTGATGAGGACTCAAAGAAGGATGTTAAAATCGTAGAAAAATGAGGGCTTGATATAGAACCTGCCCGAGGGGCGGACACGGCTGTTTATTTGAGCAGCCGTTTCGTTATGTGAATGGTATGGCAAAGCAAAAGAGTGTTTTTTTCTGTAAGGAATGTGGTGCGGAGTCGGCTAAATGGCTGGGACAGTGTCCGGCGTGCAAGGCGTGGGACAGTATGGTCGAAGAACCCGTAGCACCGAAAAGCAAAAATACAAAGGTTCAGGCTTCGGGGTATTCGGGTCTGAACAAGGCTGTTCCGGAGAAACTGTCACAGGTTGAGACTCATACGGATACCAGAATAGTTACCGGAATAGAGGAATTTGACAGAGTTTTGGGGGGAGGTATAGTAGATTCCTCCCTTGTTTTAGTTGGTGGAGACCCCGGTATAGGTAAATCCACACTGCTTCTTCAGGTATGCAGGATCCTCGTAGGGATGAAGCTTGATGTCCTGTACATATCCGGCGAAGAGAGCGTCAGACAGATAAAGATGAGAGCTGACAGGCTCGGCAGGTTTGACGGGGAACTGGAGTTATTATCGGAGAACTGTCTGGATAATATAGAAGAGATAGTGATAGAGAAACGTCCGAAAATAGTTGTCGTCGATTCCATCCAGACCATGTTCCGAGAAGATATAGCTGCTTCCGCGGGCTCGGTGAGCCAGGTGAGGGAGACCACGGGCGCCCTGCTGCGACTGGCCAAAGGTTACGGCGTGACCATCTTTATCGTGGGACACGTTACCAAGGAAGGCGTGGTTGCGGGTCCCAGGGTTCTTGAACATATGGTGGATACGGTGCTCTATTTTGAAGGGGATAATTCTTCGGATTACAGAGTACTGCGCGCGGTAAAGAACAGATTCGGATCCACCAATGAAGTGGGAGTATTTGAGATGAGAGGAGATGGACTCCGGGAAGTCAGGAACCCTTCGGAATATATGCTTCAGGGTACGCCCGTGGGTGAACCGGGTTCGGTGATAACAGCTACCATTGAAGGCACGAGGCCCATCATGCTGGAAATACAGGCACTGTGCTGTCAGACGGCTTTAAATATCCCGAGAAGAACGGCTGTCGGGATAGATTATAACAGGGTCAATCTTCTTCTTGCCGTTCTGGAAAAAAAGCTGGGACTCAAGCTTTCATTTTGTGATGCCTATGTAAATGTGGCAGGTGGCATGAAAGTGAACGAACCGGCACTGGATCTTCCGATAGTCATGGCACTTCTTTCGAGCTATTCGAACAAGCCTCTCCCGGAAAAAACGGTGTGTTTCGGAGAAGTCGGTCTTACGGGTGAGGTCAGAGGTGTATCACAGGCCGAACAGCGTGTCGCAGAGGCTAAACAGCTGGGCTATGAAACAGTTATCCTGCCGAAGGTAAATGCAAAATCAGTATCGGGGAGTGGTCTTAAAATAGTGGGAGTAGGACACGTCTCTGAACTTATGAGGTCGTTTTAAGTAAAAAAAGAGTATAGTGGAAAAGATATGATTAAGAAAAAGACAATAATTATCAGCATTATAATCGTAGCAGTTCTGGCCGTCATGTTTGTGGGATTTAAGCTGCTGGTCAAGGTGGGCAGCCCGAAATATTTCTACAACTATCTTCATGACACAGCCGGAAGCCTGCCGGTGGAGTCTTTCTCATCAAATGCAAAAGGTGCGGATGACGGAAGGGCAAAACCGACTGAGAATACGGATCCCGAAAAAAGAGGAGTGGTTCAGAAAATAGAGGTCGACGGGAAGATAGTCGATTCCTATGAAAGAGAGAACCGTATCAGCTTTACGGACGAGCTGTTAAGCAGTATCTCGGATATCCCCGGTATGGTAACCTTCAGGGGAAACTATTCGAGGTCCAAATCATCTGCCGGGACTCCGGGCGTTACAAAAGAAAAGTTTGCGGAGAGCAAATGGACATATAATACAGGTAAAATACTTAAGAGCAACGGTGTTGATTACTGGTCGGGCAACGGATGGACAGGTCAGCCGTTGGTAGCCAGGTGGAGCAATTCCACAAAGGCCGTGATGAATCTGAATGAAAATGCGAAGAGCAAAGAGGGACTGGTCGAAGTTATATATCCCGGTATGGACGGTAATGTTCATTTTCTGGACATAGAGACCGGTGAGGAGACCAGACCGGATATCCATGTCGGAATGACCTTTAAGGGAACGGCTTCGCTTTATCCTGACGGAAAAACACCACTTTTATTCTGTGGTTCGGGAGATGCCCAGACAGGACCATTCGGCGAGAATGTTTCACAGCGTTTTTACATTTATTCACTGATAGACGGTTCTCTGCTTTACGAGGGAGGATTTAATGATGATTTTGCTCCCCGTATATGGCACGCATATGACAGTTCTCCCGTGATAGACCCTGTAACGGATACACTCATTTATCCCGGAGAAAACGGCGTGATCTACACGATGAAGCTGAATACCGAATACAATGAGAGCACGGGATCACTAAAGGTAGCTCCTTCGGACACAGTGAAGTTTACATTTGACATTGATGGGAAATATTCTGAGGGCGGCACCCTGTGGGGAAGCGAAAGCAGTGCCTGCGTATGGAACGGATATCTGTTCCTCGGAGATAACGGTGGATCAATCTACTGCCTGGACCTTAATACCATGAAGATGGTATGGATAAATGACGTGGCTGAGGATATAAATTCTTCACCTGTGTTTGAAACGGATGGAGGAAACCATTACCTGTATGTGGCAACCACTCTTAAATACGGATACAATTCCCACAATATGGGAGAGGCAGCAGTTTACAAGATGAACGCCATGACCGGCGAGATCATCTGGAAAAAGCCTTATGAGGTTCACACTGTAAAGGGGTATGCGGGTGGTATACTCTCGACCGGAGTTCCCGGTACCGGACTTGTATCGGATTATATTTTCTATTCGATATCAAAAACCCCGGATCTGGAAGGCGGATATCTGGTAGCCCTTGATAAACATACGGGTGAAGAGATATGGAAGAAAAAGCTTGATATGTATTCGTGGAGTTCGACCATATTCTTTACTTCGGAACAGGGCAAGAATTATCTCATCCAGGGTTGTCAGAACGGCGATCTTCTGCTAATGGATGCCAAGACGGGTGATACTCTCGATAAACTAAACTTCGGATCCGGAATAGAGGCTACACCGGCATTATACGGAAACAGGCTGGTACTGGCCACAAGAAGTGAGAAGATTATCGGAGTAAAGCTGGAATAATCTTTAAAAAGTTAGATTTAAGGGAAGGCTATGAAAGAAAAAAATAAAATATTTACCGCGCTGATCATGGTGCTGGTACTTTTTCTGCTGGCAGGTATAGGTGCTTTTAAGCCCAAGCTTGTGAGCGGAGGATCGGGAAATAAAAAAATAAGGAAACTGGGCGGAGTGGAATGCAGGATGCCCGAAAACAGTGCTCTGGTATTTTTCGGAAGTACTTTCGGAGTAAATCTTACATCATACAAAGCTTACAAAGATTTTGATGAAGCTCTGTTCTCGCTAAAGGCGGGTAAGGTTGATGCAATCTGGGCGTGTGACGTGAGCGCGGACTATCTGATAAAAACCAATGAAAACCTGGTAAAGTCGGACTACACCGATATGTCGGATATACAGAAGACAGCGGATCCCAGATTCAGTTTCGGAATGGCACTGAAGAAGGATTCCGGAGAGGCATTAAGGGATGAGATAAACAGTGCTCTAAAAAGTATGAAATCCGACGGTACGCTCGATTCGATCATCGACAGATACGTTACGGGCGCAGAGGTTTTTGAGACCGAAGAAGGTAAGAAGAACCGTTTCTACCCCGATATGATGAAAAAGGCTTCGGGAAACGGAACTGTTACGGTAGGTATTTCGGGTGCGGTTCCGCCTTTGGAACTTCTTGACGAAGACGGTGATCCTTACGGATTCTGCGTGGCCATGATGGAAGAAGTGGGACTCAGGACCGGAAAGAAAGTAAAGTTTGTAAGGCTGGATAACGAGACTGCGTTTACACAGCTTCTATCCGGCAGGGTGGACGTCATCTTCTCATATGGAACCGGACGTATCACTACGGAATATAAACAGAAATTTATAGTTACTGACGGATATCTGGATATGCAGAGGTATGAAATGCTGCAAATAAATAAATGAGGACGGAATCATGGGTTTTATAAACAATATATTTAATGCGATATCGGATAACCTGATATCGGGCGGAGCTTATTACCTGATAGCAAAAGCGGCGGTTGTGACCGTTTTGATAGCTGTTCTGGCATGGATCATCGCCGGGGTCGTAGGAATCGGAATCAGCTATATCATGAGCTATGAGAAAAAAGTG
>JAEEKN010000316.1 GCA_016282435.1 Lachnospiraceae bacterium
CATTAACCTGTTTAACAACCTGATAGTACATGCATATAACTCAAATGTATCTGATATCCACGTAGAACCGTTCGAACACGAGACTCATATCAGAATGAGACAGGACGGTGTTATTATGGACTTCATGACGCTTCAGAAGAGCGTTCACAATTCTCTGATAGCCCGTATAAAAATATTGAGCGATCTGGATATCGCAGAACGTCGTATACCTCAGGATGGACACTTCCGTACTAATATCGAAGGAAAGAACCTGAATGTCCGTGTATCCGTCCTTCCTACTGTATTTGGCGAGAAAGCGGTGCTGAGACTTCTGGCTAGTTCTGCTACCATCGATCATTCCGGCACATTCGGTATGAATGAGTTTAACTATAATCTCGTAAGTGAGATGCTGAGGTCTCCGAACGGTATCATATATGTTACAGGGCCTACCGGTTCAGGAAAGTCAACGACTCTTTATATGATCCTTGCAGAACTTTCAAAGAGAAGCGTTAACATCTCAACTATAGAGGATCCTGTAGAGAAGAATCTGCCGAAGCTCAATCAGACTCAGGTGAACAATCAGGCCGGTCTTACGTTCGAGATAGGACTTCGCGCCCTTTTGCGTCAGGATCCTGATATCATAATGGTTGGTGAGACCCGTGACTCTGAGACAGCATCCATATCAGTACGTGCAGCTATCACCGGTCACCTAGTTCTATCAACACTCCATACCAATGATGCGGCATCGTCAGTGCTTCGTCTGGTAGACATGGGCGTAGAACCGTACATGATAGCATCTTCACTAGTAGGTGTCATAGCTCAGCGTCTGGTTCGTAAGGTATGTACCGCATGCGGCGAATGGGGTGAGATGACAGAAAACGAAGAGATGATCTGCGGAAGGAGACTTCCGAAAGTCATGCATGCAAAAGGATGTACTCAGTGCAACAACACCGGATACCGCGGACGTATATCCATACATGAAATCCTGCCTATAACCAAAGAAATCCGTGTGATGGTAACTTCAGGAGCTACTACGGAGCAATTAAAAGATTATGCTTTGTCAAATCTGGGTATGAAGACGTTGAAACAAAGCGCACTGGAACTTGTGGAGCAAGGTGTAACAACAGTTGATGAGCTTGCTAGAGTAAGCTATTATGAGTAAAAAGTTGTTGTTTTTTTCTATGATATTTGGTATAATAAGTAGTAATAAAGAAAACTATTCTGTATAGTATGGTTATCCTGTTATATTATATAGAAAGAACTAAAATTATAATTTTAAAGTTTATAAAAAGTTTATAATTTCACTGTTAAGTAATTATGTTTCTGTGCCGATATAGTTAATGTAAGCAACAAAGAGTAATTAATCGGCAGGGAAGCTGATTATAAAAAAAATTAGCCTAGGAGGACAAAGTTTATGAAGAAGTTAAGCAAAGACAACAAAGGTTTTACTCTGGTCGAAATGATCGTGGTACTTGTAATCCTGGCTATCCTGGCAGCCATCCTGATTCCCGGACTTTTAGGGTATATTGATGACGCCAAGAACAAGCAGATTGAAATTCACGGAAAAGCAGTGTATACAGCTGCGCAGTCAGTAGCAAGTCAGTATTATGGTAAAAACAAAGATATCAACACAAATAAAGACGATTATAAGGGAGAGGTTGCTAGTCTTTCTGAAATATCTTCTTTCTCAGGCTCCGCAACTATTTATTTCCAGGGAACTACTGGCAGGGATGCATATAAAGTAGTAGGTATTTCTTATACTGAAAATAATATTACGAAATCCTTAAAATCTGGTACAAGTGAGTGGGTTGATGGAACAAGTTCTATGTCAGGAGCTTATACTGTAACTGACGTAAAATAAAATACTTAATAATTTGATTACAAGAAACCCCCGTCAAGGATTACTCTTTTGATAGTCCTCGACGGGGGTGAATTTTTTGTTGACAAAAATATGAAAAATAGTAAAATAGTATATGTTGGGTGGTATGTACTATATATTGACTTCAAAACTAAAAAGAAGGCATATTATATGGATAACAAAGAAAAAAAAGTCAAGTTATCCTCCGTACAGAGTATACTGTTTACTACTCTTATCATTTTTATTTTTCTTGGAATAGTAATAGCATTTTATGTGCTCTTGAATACGGAGATAAAGGATAATATTATAAAGAACGGCGAGTTAAATGCTGTGAACTTTGCTGCCGAGATAGATAAATATCTGGTCAAAGGTGATGATATTGTAAATCTCACTGCATTTACGCTTGATGATATGATAAAAGAGAAGCGTAGTACCGATGAAATGCTGGATTTTATAGTAGCACAGACTAAGTCGGTACTAAATATCGTATATGGGGAATCTACCGGTATATATGCATATATAAACGGGGAATACCTGGATGGAGTAGGATGGGTGCCGGAAGAAGGATACGAACCTACTGAGAGACCATGGTATATTGGTGCTCAGGAGAGAAAAGGTGATGTGGTAGTCATAGATCCGTATTTGGATGCACAGACACATACTATATTGATCACACTTGCTAAAACACTTCGTGATGATAGTGGTGTAGTAGCTATAGATATTTCTCTTGAAAAGCTACAGTCCATTACGGAAGACATAGTTTCAGGGAAATCTGATATGGAAATCATACTTGATGGAAATTATCAGGTTATAGCTCATTCTGATAAGGAAGAGGTTGGAAAAAACTATAAGGAAGACGATGGATCTTTGGGGAGCGCTATAGTTAAAGCACTTCAGGAATCTGATGAAAACTATTACACCATAAAACATAACAATACACAATACATTGTTTATAAAGTAATGGTACAGAACGAATGGGTCAGCCTTTCCGTTATTGATGCTACATCAATATTTGCCAGAACTAAGAGACCTCTTCTGTTTACTATTTGTGCCGGATTTCTTATAGTAACAGTTCTTCTGGCTATTATTATACGCTCGAACAAGAACGGTATTCTGGCAGAAAAAATGAAGGAACTGGCGGAACTTCAGATGAAATATGCATATCAGGATCAGATGACGGAACTTAAAAACCGCAGGGCGTATGCCGAGCAGATAAGCAATCTTATGAAAGAGATGCCGGTAGGTCTTTACCTGGTTATGCTCGATGTCAATGGCTTAAAGTCTATAAATGACGGTCTGGGACATGAAGCGGGAGATGAGCTTCTGGTAGCAGCCGGTAAATGTATAAAAGAGGCGTTTCCTGAAACTGATGATGTATATAGACTCGGAGGCGACGAGTTCTGTGTTATAACAAATGGAAACCTGAATATGGTAGAAGAAAACCTGAAGAATATGGATGAAGCCACCAAGGTATATAGAGGTAAGTTTATCAACGGTTTTACTATATCGTATGGTATAGGTATAGGAGATACACATTCCGACATCAGTGCTGTTGTTAAAGAAGCTGACAAACGTATGTATGAATACAAAGAAAATTATTATGCAAAGACAGGCAAAGACAGGAGAAGAAAAAGGTAGTGGTCGATCCACTACTTTTTTTGTGTAGCTGATTTTCTGAAATTTTAATAAATAATTGTTTTAAGCATTGAAATATCAACGGTTTCGTGTTATAATTGAAAGTGGAGAATTATACTATTTTTAAAATTATCCCAAAAGAGGTAAAGTGATATGAAAACGAAAAAAATAAAGACGAATAATTCCGGTTTTACATTGGTTGAGATGATAGTAGTTCTTGTTATCCTAGCAATCCTAGCAGCCATTTTGATTCCAGGTTTGTTGGGATATATTGACGAGGCAAAGAAAAAACAGGATGTTATAGATGCCAAGGCATGTATGAGCGCTGTTCAAAGTGAACTTGCAATTCAATATGGTAAATATACAGCGGGAACAAATTCCA
>JAEEKN010000317.1 GCA_016282435.1 Lachnospiraceae bacterium
CAGACCCTGATTATTTAATCATAAAGATTCTTTTTTATCTTCTCATATATCCTGTTAAAATCAACCTTACATCTGCCATCCCATATACTTACGGGGACTTGGTCCGTAAACGAGTATTCTACCGGCGTATCAGATTTCTCAAAGAAATATACCCTGATCTTTAGTTCTCTCGGCATAACAATCCAATACTCCCTAACCCCTGCATTTCTGTATTTATACAGTTTTCGCATAGTGTCATGATATCGTGTTGATGGTGATAGAATCTCAATGACTAAATCCGGAGCACCGAAAATACATTTTTCTTCATCTTTGTTCTCATCACACAGGACAAAAACATCCGGCTGTACCATAGTCTTCTCGTCACAGTCGAGCTGAACATCAGTTGGAGCTGCATATGTCTGACATGAGCCATTGTTAGCCTCAATAAAAGTTTGTAGAGTCACAAGCAAAAATGTACTTATCTTCTGATGAGATGTTGCAGGTGATGCCATATCATAGAATACACCGTCTATCAGCTCCACTCTGATATCCGGGGGCAAGGCATAATAATCATCTATGGTTTTATTTCTATAGTCGTCGGGCTGCAGGGCACCGGTACCATTTGTAGTATATACCTCTTCCGGTTCCTCACAGACATAGCCTATATTCAGATCTTCTTCTATATGTTCATCCGCATAACTGCAATTGTTTCTCTCCTTGTTTTTTCCCGGATTTACTGAATGATTATTTTGGGTCTTTAATGGTTCAAACACCTTTCGCAAAGCCTCTATAGTAGTTCTTCTTGGTGCAGTAGTAGTTCCACAGAAAACTTTTTGTACAGTACTCGCCGGCACGCCGGACTTCTCCGATATGTACTCATAGGAAAATCCATATTCCTTCTTTATCTCAAGCATTTCATTAATCGTCATTCCGCTCACCTCCTCTTCCAAATATATCCCATTATATCTTATTTGTCAATCGTATTTATACCATTTTTTATCATCAGACTCCCCAAACTTTAAAAAAGTAGCCCCAGAGGGAACCTCCGGGGCTGTTGTTTCACACCATCATCTTATAAATATTTGTGCAATCTTCTTTATCAAGCTTAACAAAACCGTATATATTTCCGTCCCTGCCATCACCACAGCAAAGCGTTTCTACAAGCTGAGGTATGTCCTCTTCCTTTGCGCCAAGTTCTGCGAAGTTAGACGGCATACCGATGGACTTAAGGAATGATGCGAACGCATTAATACCTTCAAGAGCAGTTACTTCGGGATGTTCAAAGTCCATGTTGCAGCCCCAAACTCTGACTGCCACCTGGGCAAACCGCATAACATTATGCTTCATTACATATTTGAATACTGCAGGCATGGTGACTGCCAGTCCTGCTCCGTGAGCACAGTCATATAGTGCTGAGAGCTCATGCTCTATATTGTGACTGTTCCAATCCTGTGACCGGCCTACACCGCACGAATTGTTATGAGCCATCATACCTGCCCACATAATGTTGGCACGTGCTTCGTAATTATCCGGATTTTCAATAACTCTGGGACCTTCATGCTTCATGGTAAGAAGCAGTGCCTCGATAAGCCTGTCCGTAACTTCAACCTCGGTACTGTTTGTGAGATACCTCTCATACAGGTGTGCCATGATATCCGTGATGCCTGCTGCCGACTGGAAAGGCGGAAGTGTCTGGGTAAGTGCCGGATTTAATATACTGAACTTCGGTCTGATGGCATCCCCGCTTGCTCCCCTCTTAAACATACCTTCTTCCTTTGTGATGACGGAATCCGGACTTCCTTCACTTCCTGCAGCTGCTATGGTAAGTATGGTTCCGACAGGTATTGCCTTTTCTATCCTCTTTCCACTGTAAAAATCCCAGAAGTCTCCATCATAGATAGTTCCCGCTGCTATAGCTTTAGACGAATCTATGGTGCTTCCACCACCTACTGCCAGTATAAAATCTACATTTTCCTTGCGGCAAAGGTCGATTCCTTCATATACCAGGCCGCTTCTGGGATTTGGTTTAACGCCTCCGAGTTCTATAAAACTTATGCCTTCGGCGGTAAGAGATGCTTTCACTCTGTCCAGAAGTCCTGAACGTACTACACTGCCTCCTCCGTAATGGATTAATACCTTGCTTCCTCCGAAACGCTTTACCATACTGCCTGTCTGGTTCTCTCCGTCTTTACCGAAAACAAAATAAGTTGGTGAATAAAAATGAAAATTGTCCATGAAACCCCTCCTGTATTTTTAGAATCAGAGTTATCCGTTATCTCGAATAAAGCTTTATGATCAGAATAACTCCCGTTTATATTTATATGTTACCATCAATTATCTTGAATTCAATGAAGTATCTTGTAAAACAAAATAACCCCTTGAAATATATATTGTTATGAGTTAATATATATTATGAACTTACAGGGGGCTGACCGTTATAGTCAGCCCTTTTTGAAGGAGATATTATTTATGAGAAAGAACCGATTGTTGATATTACTAGCTTTATGACAGTATCTGTCTGTGCATGCAGTTCAAAAATACCGGAGGAGAATGAAGGAATTTATAATCTGTTTAAGCAGATCGCATTTAATAAATCCGGTTCACAAGGAGAATAAGCGTGGATATAAAAATATCGGAAAACATCCGAAAATTCAGGAAAGAGAGACGCCTTACACAGGAACAACTGGCAGAGGTTCTGGGAGTTACGACCGGTGCGGTACATAAATGGGAATCCGGAATGTCGATACCTGATATAGGTCTGATCATGGAAATGGCTGATTTCTTTAACACCTCAGTGGATGTGTTATTGGGCTATAAGATGAAGGATAATACCATTAAATCAACTATTGAAAGAATGGAAGAAATGTGCCGTAATTCGGATCGTGAGGCATTAACGGAAGCTGAGAAACTGCTTAAGAAGTATCCGAACTCTTTTACGGCGGTGAATGCATGTGCAGGAGTATACAGTTTCTTTGGTGTGGGAAACGGAAAAGAAAAAGAACGCCAAAGAGCACTGGAATTGTATGAACAGGCAAAGATTTTGATAGACCAAAACACTGATCCGAGTATTAGTGAAGAGACAATTCTGGGATGTATGTCGATGGTATACATGCTTACAGGGGAATATGAAAAAGCTGTTGATATTATAAAAGAGCACAATCCCAACGGAATGTACAGTGATAATATTGGATTGATACTGGCATTATATCTTAACAAAAAGAAGGAGGCTACTCCGTATCTTATCGAGGGAATTCTATCCGGATACTATTCATTAGGTAACTCTATCCTGGGATACACAGCTGTGTTGTGTGCGGAAAAAAAATATTCTGCAGCAAAAACATTGCTTGTTGCAATGTTGGATATGATAAAAGGATTATTTGGTAATAAAACAATTAGTTTTATCGACAAAGAATATACGTATGTATATATATTGCTTGCCACCGTTTCTTTGAAAATGGGTGACAAAGATGAGGCGATAGAGTTAATAAAGAAAACGGTGTATCATACAAAGAGATTTGATTCAGCACCGAATTTTGGAATTGGTGAATTAAATTTTGATGTTCCCGAAGATGTAAACTTTGTCACCCGTGATATCATGGGTGACAGTGCTAAAGAAACCATAGAAACTATGTTGAAATTCATTAACGAACCGGAAGTAACTGAGTTGTGGAACTCTTTTTACGAATCGGAAGGCTAAAACAAAAAAGGCAGGTTATAAGCTATGGATTATAGAAATATCTTTAAAGAATTAGGCTATGATGAAGACGCAATACAAAAAAGGGTACGTGAGTGCTTTGATGCTATCTACAATGGTCCCGAGGGTATCCGGTTCTACGAGAATGTAGGAGAAGATATGGGTTACATCACCGATACCGGGAACGATGATGTGAGAACCGAGGGTATGTCGTATGCTATGATGGTATGCGTGCAGATGGATGAGAAAGAGAAATTTGACCGTATCTGGAAGTGGACCAAAACATATATGTGGATACCCGAGGGGTACGACCAGGGATATTTTAAGTGGTCATGCAATCTGGACGGTACAGTAAGAGGTAAAGGTCCGGCTCCCGACGGAGAAGAATATTTTGCCATGGCTCTGTTTTTTGCTTCACATCGCTGGGGCGACGGAGAAGGCATATTTAATTATTCGCATGAAGCAAGGGAGATTCTAAAGGCCTGTATACATAACGGCGAGGGTGACCGTTTGGGACATCCCATGTGGAATCATGATAATCATTATATTAAGTTTACTCCTGAGGTAGAGTATTCCGATACTTCCTACCATCTGCCGCATTTCTATGAGCTGTTTGCTAAGTGGGCAAATGAGGAGGACAGGGATTTCTGGAAAAAGGCAGCGGATGCCAGCAGAGAGTATATAGTAAAATCCAGTCACCCCGTGACAGGCTTAAGCCCGGAGTACTCTGAATATGACGGTACCCCTACAAATTCTTCATGGGCAAAAAAATACAATCAGAGACATGACTGGTTCTTTAGTGATGCATACAGGACCATTGCCAATATCGCCATGGAATCCTGCTGGTGTGGTGAAAATCCTGCTTTGGCTGATATCGCAGCCAGGATACAGCGCTTCTTTTTAGAAGACAGAGCCGGAGTAATAGATGGTATTTTCGAAATAGACGGAACACTTGTCGAAGACCACGCAAAGCATAATATTGGCCTGCTTGCCACCAATGCTGAAGGATCGCTGGCTGTGCTTATGAATTCAAAGGCTGACAGTAAGAGCCAGGAATATGCCAAGCGTTTTGTAAAACTGCTCTGGGATACTCCTATGCAAACAGGAAAGCACAGATATTATGACAATTGCCTGTATATGTTCGCGATGTTAGCGTTGAGCGGAAATTATAGAATATGGTAATTTAATGCTTTAGACGTTTTCGAGGTGACATTGACTCAATGCTGGAAGGAATATAGCAGCTGATAACTGTACAAGCAGCTACAAAAATTACCATAAAACCAACTCCTTCTGCACATCTTGTGTGCTAACATGTATTATCGTTACGAGCATTATAATAACACGGAGCAATTTATGGATAAAGGGTAAGGGATGCAGAATAATTATACGTATTTGCAGATGAGGGGCAAAATATTTTTTGTCATTTGACAAACTTGTTTATATATGTTAGTATAAAAATGTTAAAGGAGTCATCCTCCAAACAAAAAATACTATAAGGATAAGGTACGAAAATGCTGGTAATGCGCATACGATAATTTTTTAAGACAGATACTGAAGGACCTGTGAACAACAGGTTTGTTTTGGTGTACTCTTAAAAC
>JAEEKN010000033.1 GCA_016282435.1 Lachnospiraceae bacterium
CCCTATTCTTTTCATATCATTAAAAACAACCCCTTCAAATATAAAATCAAAGGGATTGCGATCCAGCAAGCCATCTTCTACTGCCATTTGAAACGCAGGCCGCAGTACACCGCGGACTGCATGGATTGAACTGTAACCTCTTCCCTCTGCCTGGAGTTTCATGAGCCATTTCTTGGCATCTTTTACAGAAATTCGATCGATCTTCCTAAAGCCAAATTCATCTGCATTTAAAAGCTTTCTGACCGTTTTATAACCTGCTTTTGTCGATTCTTTTACATTGATCCTAAAGGCAAGATAATTATCGACCAGTTCCGAAACCACAACCCTGTCCGTGACCTTTAAGCCCTTTGCTTCCCACATTTTCTCGCTATTGATCTCCTCTTCTTTTTCACGAAGAGATTTGCATTTTCTTTTTCCTTCCGGTAATTCATCTGTATCCATCAGTCTCCAGCTGTATGTATATTTTGTTTCGCCTGCGAGATTACGATATCTGAATACATATCTTCCATCTTTTTTTTGATATTCATTTCTTCCCAGCAAACGCCCCAAACTATCAGTTCTTTTCTTCAACACGAAAATACCTCCTTGTATATATGATGTTTAATCATACATACAAAGGAGGCATTATCCGACATAACCTACTAGTCTATAACGAGATAAAATCTTATAAACTATCCATTATCTTAACGACAGCTTCGCAGGTTTCGTTAAACTCTATACCTTGAGCATAATCATAATCTTTTCGATAATCGTTCCATCGTTGTATCATCACATCACTGTTTTTCACCGTCTCCATGATACTTTTATAGTCTTTGATAACATCCGTGGTAGCCCTTTTCTTTGCTGTATTACCTATAGCCAAAGAAAGTGAGCCCATATCAATATTTTTCTCCTGAAGTCCGGTTAAAATATAAATATCGTAATAATCTCTCGGTCTCGTGTTCTGATCACCTCTAGAAATAACCGTCTCAAGTTTTTCAGCCAGAATGGTTTCAATGTTATACGCAAGTACACGGATTGTTCGATCTTCCATCATTAACTTATATTCATATTTTATTTCCTTAGGAGTTATTTTATCTCCGGTTGTAATATCAATCTTAAGTGGGACAGCCATCGGCTGATAATTCGCTGACAGCGCAACTCGAAAGCCTGTGTATTCATCTCCCTCACGGATTTCACCTATACTCTTAAGTTCAAACGATATGTCATCATCAATATGAACCGCTATGATATCTTCAATCATCTTCCTAATAGAGTCTTCATTAACCGGATATCCTTTTATAGTGGCATCCATATCCATTGTTGCTCTAGATGATAACCCCACCATAGAAGAAATAAGGAACCCGCCTTTTATAATGTACTTATCTTTATAATCCGACAAAGAAACCCTTTCAAGGAAGCGCTCTAACATATAGTTCTGCAGCACAAGCTGAGCCGCTATGTTCTTTTCTTTTGCCATATTTTTTATAAGAGCTTTTAACTGCATGGCATTATTCATAATAAAACCTCCAGGTATGATCTAAGTCGATTTTCAACTGTAAGCATCCCCGCATATTCCGACAATAACGGAATATTCTTCTCTTTACGTCCGGCATATCTTTTAAATGCATCAGTAACAATCTGAACATCCACATGATTCCTTGGACGCAAAATATCACAAAGTGTCCTTTCGGCATTATATGCCTTTACTATATTTCCTCCGGGAGTTTTCACTTCCGTAATTCCAATGCTATAGAAAGGTTCCTTTGCTCCGCTACATATAACGCCTTCCGATTTAGGAGATGTAAGATTGTATGTTCCGGGAAATGTCATATGATATCTATTTGGTGTTCTATCCGAAAGATCCCATAAAAACAAAGCTGTTTCAAGCGAAAACACACCGCGTTTATATCTTCCCTGAAGATTGACAAACTCGTCATCCCATACCTCCGGCAATGTATACACTCCTCTGGAGGATTTCTCCAGCATGCCCTTATCGGCCAGATACTTCAAGCTGCCACGAGAACAACCCATCGCTACTACCATAGCCGTTGTAATCACACCATTATTCTGTTTTGCCAATTTCATAATTAATTGTGAATCGTTCATGGCAACTTCCTATATAAAACAAATTGACTTTCCTGCTTGATATCATATATAAACCAAGCGCGAAAGTCAATTGTTTGTTCTATCAGAGTGCAAATCTCAATATATTTACTTTATTATTTCAGTATATTTGACTTTAAATGTTGATAAATCTTATCATATCGGAGCTGAAAAAAGATTAATAGTTTCGATCAAAAATCGTTCTTTTTTCAAAAGGTGCAAAACGGGTGCAAAAATACAACGCACATCTTCGCAACTCCAGTATTTACAAGGCTTTCAGCTGTCGTCTAATTTCTATGCCCCAGCAGGTTTATGTAAAATCCTGCTATCCTATCGTAAACTCCATCTCGACATCTGACATTTCTGCAGGAAGATCTCTTTCACCCACCACATTAAGAAGAGGAAAGCCCGATGCAGACAGATGTACCCTGTGGAAAGCGCTGC
>JAEEKN010000318.1 GCA_016282435.1 Lachnospiraceae bacterium
ATCCTGACAGTAGTTAAATCCGAAAATGACTATGGTACATTCCTCGGCTTTGAGGTCCTGACACTCGCACCCATAGATCTTAATCCGGTCATCTGGGAGGATCTCACTACAGAGGAAATTGAAGCGCTTAGCAGCTACCACAAGATGGTATATGATAAGCTGTCACCGTACCTCGATAATGAAACAGCAAAGTGGCTGAAATCTTATATAAATGCAGAGAATTATATATAACTAATTCAGGTAAGGAAAATGTATTCGGAACAGGAAGGTATTAGGGAACGGGAACAGGAACAAAACGGATTATATATTGAGAATGTGTGCGGCACAAAAAAAGGCGGCACATTCTTTTTATGCATGTCTAAAGCCCTGATAATGTTTATGGTATGTATCGGTACCGTTACAGGATTCTGTGATGCATTTTCCATTGAGTACAACAAGAGTGTTATCATCGTATATACACTGGCTGCATCGTGCTTTACAGCATTTCTTTTTTACAAGAAAAAACTGATCTATATCGGCCTGTTGGTTACAATCGGGCTTTTCATCACAGCACTGTCTAAAGCGAGCGTATGTTTTTCGGGCGGCTTAAGAGCCCTGTCTGACATAATCAGGGAAAACTATGCTGCATATTATCGCCAATACCTTCCCAAAACACCCAACCCTTATTATGAGGATGACTATGTGAGTATCACGGTGGTGCTCATATTTATCATCGCTTTTCTGCTCATACTTTATAATATAACTATAGTCAGATATATGAGCTTTGCGGAAACCTTTGCGATATCTTTTATCATACTTGAAATTCCTATGTTTATTGGGCAAAAGCCCGGTTTATTACCGCTGATGCTGATCATGGCGGGATGCATCGCCATAGGACTCATCAGACACGGATCGTTTGGAAGTATAAACATACCAATATCAAAGTCCCCTGACTTTATCAGGGAAATAAAGCGCGAAAAAGCAAGATATACAACTGTCGGAAACTATAAAGGCATACTTATGGTTGTGGCTTTTTCTGTTGTATTTTCTGCCGTCATGCTGGTATTTTCCACCATAGCGTATACAGATAACAAGCTGAAAACTCCTGACAGCGAACTGAAAATCTACCTCGACAGTAAAGCGAAGATAGTAGCGGTAGAAGGTGTACCGGGACTGTTTGAGACGGAAGCCCAGCCTATATTTATAGGAAAGGGAGAGCTGGGTAAACTTTCCAAACTGGAGTCGGATAATCTGACTGATCTCGCGGTAACCTTTGTGCCATATTCGTCAAAAACCATATATCTCCCGGGCTTTAACGGAGTATATTACAAAAACATGCAATGGTATGACAGCATAAAAACTGCGGATTTCCCCGGTCTTGGCTTGAACGATGTCGAAAGCGTAGAGGCGGATATATTTGACAGCTTTGACAAAAGCTTTAAATCACTTGCGATGGACTCTCTGCTATCCCCTGCAGCCACCATGCAGATAAGCTATTTGGACAATAAATTCGATAAATTAGTTTTCCCGTATTATCAGACGGGACTTGAATGGGTTTCAAAAATCTACTATCAGCCTCAAAAGAGTAACGGTAACGATCAGGCATTTGATACCAGACAGGCAGTGTTTTTTGTACCTGAAATGCTGGAGTATAAAAGTCCCGAAAACTATAGGAAATCTGCCTTGTACGGAACCAGATACGGATATTATTCAGGTGAATTGAGGGATACCGCCAAAAACATTCCGGGGGCAAGTAAGGTGATCATGTACGGCGATGAATACCTGAATCAGATATGCCTTGATGTACCTGAAGATCTCGATGCTTATCTTGAGGAGTTTATAATTGCCCATGACTCTTTTGGGGTGGAAAAAACAACATCGGAAATTCAAAGCGATGATTCAGAGGATAGGGTTGAGGAAAAAGATAATCCCGATGTGTTTCTGGGTGATTTAGGTGAAGGTTTTGTTGATCTTGAGTCTATTACACAGAGTTATCTGGATGAAGTACACTCGGATGGTGGAAATGTATATATATATGATTCACGCTCGGGTATAGCCTATAATATAACCGGGAAAAATGCTGATGGCTCCTATTCTATAGAGATACGCCAGGCCGGCAGTGTGGGTGGAGGTATTGTAAGTATTAAAGGTAGTTCCTCTTTTTATGATACAGAGCAGTATGAAGATACATTAAAAAAGTATGATGACGAAAACGAATACCGCCTGCAGGTTTGTGAAGCCATAAAGGATATGTTTGCCAGGGAATACCTTTATACTTTATCTCCGGGAAGGACACCGGTTACGGAAGACTATGTAAGATATTTCTTAGAGACTCAGAAGCAGGGAGTCTGTACCCATTTTGCTTCGGCAGCAGTCATGCTACTGAGACATATGGGCATACCGGCTAAATATGTGGAAGGATATTGCATACCCAGTTCTCTTATCAAAGAAAAAGGAAAGAGGGCAGATGTGGACGGTGATGAGTGGTTTCCTGCTGAGAATCCGTATAACCCACAGAAAAAAGCTTTTACCGTAGAAGTCAGTGATAAGTATGCTCATGCTTGGATTGAGGTTTACCTGGAGGGAAAAGGTTTCGTGCCTTTTGAAGTGACACCTGCATCATATGTTGTATCTCCTGATGAAGAAACAACACTGGATGATAATGAAACGGAAACTAAGCCTG
>JAEEKN010000319.1 GCA_016282435.1 Lachnospiraceae bacterium
TAAATGAGACCCGGAGCATTTATAAGTCAGATATCGACAGCGTAAAAGAGGAGGTGGATAAGCTATGGCAACAACAAAAATCCATGCTATCAAGTCTACCGTGGGCAAAGCAATAAAATACATATGTAACGAACAGAAAACCGACCACAATGTACTAATCTCATCCTATGGTTGCGGGATCCAGAGTGCCGAATTCGACTTCAAGTTCCTGCTTGGAAAAAACCAGTCCTCAGGACCGAATTCCGAACCGAATCTGGCTTATCATCTGATACAGTCCTTTGCTCCCGGAGAGGTCACAGGTGAAGAAGCTCACGCTATCAGCCAGGAGCTGGCAGACCGTCTGCTGCAAGGTAACTATCCTTATGTTTTAGCCACCCATATAGACCGTGATCACGTTCATTCTCATCTGATATTCTGCTCCGTAAACAACCAGGATTATAAGAAATACCACCGCTGTACCCAGAGCTATAACCAGATAAGAAAGCTCAGTGATGAGATATGTGCCGAACATGGCAAATCCGTCATAAAAGAGACTACCAGAACCGGCAAGACATACGCTGAATGGATGCACGAAAGGAAGGGAGATTCCTGGAAAGCCAAGATAAAGAAAGACATAGATGAATGTATCCTTATCTCCCGCTCTTATGAAGAATTCCTTCAAAGGATGAGGGATAAAGGATATGAGATAAACGGCGAGACCTTCGGTGAAGGATCTGCCAAATATATCTCCTTCCGCCCCTACGGAAAAGACCGTTTTGTAAGAGGCAGGGCACAGTCCTTAGGAGCAGATTATACCAAGGAAAAGATACGAGAACGTATTGAAGAAAGAAACAGTCTCGGAACCGAAAAAGTGCTTCAAAACATATCCGGTCCGGTACTCACTATCGAAGAATATCTGAAGAAACATCAGACCGGCTCACCCACATCACTTATAGATACATCCGGCGAGAAATTTGCCAACAGTATCGGCCTATCAAAGTGGGCTGACAAGGAAAACTTTAAGCGGTTTGCAGCTATGTATGCAGAACTCGGTGGTCAGGGATTCCAGTCAATCCAGGAACTCAAAGACCGCATAAAAGAACTCCGTCTACAGGCTCACCAGGAGAAGAAAACATTTATCAGTCTAGAAAGGGAAATCAAGGAATTCGCAAACATACGGAGCTTTGCAAAGCAGTATCTTGAGAATAAAAAGTATCACGTTAACTACCAAAACTCCAAAGATAAGGAACGCTACTACCGCATGCACTTCGACCAGATCAATATGTTCGATTCAGCATCTGAATGGTTAAAGAGTTCCGGTATAAACACCGCTTCGCTGAACCTTAATAAAATCGAGGAACACTATCAGAAGCTTATATCTGATAAGAACCGTCTCAGCGACTCTTATATCGCTAAGGAAGCTGAATGCGACAGGCTCAAAAAGATAGACGATAGCTTGAGCAAGTTCCTTGACAATCCGAGTCAGGACAACAGAACAGCTCCGGCAAAGGAAAAAAATAGGAATATTTCATTATAACCTTTCCCCTAAAGGGGAGTATCATGCTCCCTCGAAAAATTAGAACTTTGCATTCAAAAAATGGAGCTTCAGCTCATATTGGACTGAAGCTCCGATATCCGATTAAGGCTATACGAGTATTCTTGTTTTTACAAAACTTAAATTAAGGATGGTATATATTGCCATGATGACGATTTGTTTTCTCATTTTGAACTAAGATCTTTTTCTTCATTGATTAATTTACACATCCGCTGCTCTATCAGTTCATCATTATCAAATAGTGAAACATAATTCAAAAAAAGTAAACTTAACTCTTCTGTCGATTTTTGATAGATTTTACTTGCAGCGCTCTCTGCATCATCTTCATTAAAGAAGTTAATATATTTCTCAATACCATATGAAGATATCAGCCACTCTGTAAATGAGCCCATAATAGGGTATGTTATTTCTGCGCCTAAGGAATAAAAATATTCATTATCCTTAATCAATTTGTTTGGGAATATGAACTGATTATTTTTTACATAATAACATGTCCAATGTAAGTTATGAATTCCCCACCACACGCGGTCAAAATACATCGCCAACCCTTCAAGTATTGCTGAACTCTCACTCCATCTACCATCTGACATACTAATATTATGGGCATCCTCATGAAACCCCATGCACTTTGTTTGCTTACTATATACTGCATAGATGTTGTTTCCAGATGAAAAACCGTTAATTGCAAAGCCTTCCTGATATTCCATCTCACAGAATTCAGAATATTTCTTGCCTAATACTTTAGCATCTTCATGCAGAAAATAGTTTATCTTCTGTTTAGGTTCCTTACCCAGAACATTTACAATGTATTCATAACATCGTTCTTGCTCACTTGAAAGCTTAAAGATCTCTTTTTCTGCTAAAGATCCTTCTTCATAATTAAAAATATAATGCTCAGTTTCGTAACATTTCATAAGATTCCCCTCAAGTCTCAACAATAATCATAGCAAACATCAATATATTCTCTTAAGCGTATTATCTTGAAATATAATATTAACTAATTATAACATAATTCTTGACATAGTCAATGAAATAGTATATATTCAAAACGAGCTGAATAATGTAGTTTACTATCATCCAGCTCGTTAATTATCTTAGGAAATCTAATTTACAGAAAATCTTTCACACACTCGCATTCAAAGCATGTTGGGGAA
>JAEEKN010000320.1 GCA_016282435.1 Lachnospiraceae bacterium
CCGCGCTGATAGAGATGTATTTTACCATTCAGGCAGGCGCCAACATGAACCGTTCGTATGAGGAATTCAGCCTCGTACAGGAAGACAGCGGAAGATGGAAGATCGCCGGATGGAAGCTCTCCGAAAAAGAGCTTGCGATAGATGAGGGAGACTGAAGGAATAACGATAATGGATACGGAAAAAGATATTTTGATACTTGCGATAGAATCTTCATGTGACGAGACTGCCGCTGCGGTGGTAAAGAACGGCAGGGAGGTTCTGTCAAATACGATATATTCGCAGATAGACCTGCATACGCTGTATGGAGGCGTAGTACCCGAGATAGCTTCCAGAAAGCATATAGAAAAAATTAATCAGGTGGTAAAGACTGCGTTAAAGGATGCGGGAGTCACACTTAACGATATGGATGCGATAGGCGTGACATACGGTCCGGGACTTGTAGGAGCACTTCTGGTCGGAGTGGCTGAAGCAAAAGCTATAGCATATGCTTCAGGTAAACCATTGGTCGGCGTACACCATATAGAAGGACATATAGCTGCAAACTATGTGGAACATAAGGAACTGGAGCCTCCATATCTTTGCCTCGTGGTTTCCGGCGGTCATACGCATCTGGTGAAGGTAAATGCTTACGACAGCTACGAGATCATAGGAAAAACGCATGATGATGCTGCAGGTGAAGCATTTGACAAGGTGGCACGTGCCATTGGACTCGGATATCCCGGAGGACCTAAGGTGGATAAAGTGTCAAAGACAGGACGCAGGGATGCCATAGCATTCCCGAGAGCTCACATAGAAGGATGTCCTTATGATTTCAGTTTCAGCGGCCTGAAATCCGCAGTGCTCAACTATCTTAACTCATGTAAGATGAAACAGGCAGCAGGCGGAACTCATGGAAATACGAATGCGGATGATCCTGACGGAAGTCGTCCGGAGCAGCAGAACGTGGAAAAGAATCTGCAGCATACCGTATATGAGACCATATTTACCGGGAATGACATGATAGATGCAGAAAACGGCGTAACCGTAGCGGATATAGCAGCATCATTCCAGGACGCCGTAGTGGATGCACTGGTATCAAAGACCATGGCGGCAGCAAAAGATATGGGCTTTACAAAGATAGCCATGGCAGGCGGTGTGGCATCGAATTCGGCATTGCGTTCAGGTATGAAAGAAGCATGCGATAAGAACGGATATACACTGTATTTCCCGTCACCGATACTTTGTACGGATAATGCGGCCATGATAGGATGCGCAGCATATTATGAGTATATTTCGGGCACGAGGCACGGCTGGGATCTGAATGCCGTTCCAAACCTGAAGCTTGGAGAAAGGGCGTATTAAAAACTAATGACGCATTGTATTTCGTTGATATGGCTTTATAACCGTAAGATGAAATAACAGGGGTTTTGAAATGAATGAAAAAATATTTGCGATAATAGTCGCGGCAGGCACAGGAAAAAGAATGAACAGTACGGTAAAAAAACAGTACATGGAGATTGATTCTCGACCTGTGCTTGCTTTGACTTTAAAAGCATTTGAAGACAGTAAAACGGATGAGATAATAGTAGTTACCGGATTAGACGAGATCGAATATGTCTCGGAGGATATCGTAAAAAAATATGGATTCAAAAAAGTGGTATCCGTATGTGCCGGCGGCAGGGAAAGATGTGATTCCGTGTATGAAGGGATAAAACAGGTAACAGAGGACGGTTTTGTACTGATACATGACGGCGTGCGTCCGCTCATAACGCCAACACTCATTGATTCATGCATCGAAAATGTTAAAATTACCGGCGCATGTATTCCCGGAGTTCCGGAGAAGGATACGGTAAAAGAAGCAGATGAAAATATGGAAGTCCTAAGGACTCCGGACAGGAAAAAAATGTTCAGGATTCAGACTCCGCAGTGCTTTAGGGTAGATTTAATAAAAGAAGCATTTGAGAAATTCTATGAGTCCGGAGATAGCAGCTCATCGATGACGGATGATGCAATGCTTGTTGAAAAATATACGGGACATAAAGTAAAAATCATTGAGGGAGATTATAAAAATATAAAGATCACAACTCCCGAGGACATAAAGCTTGCGGAATTTTATCTATCAGACAAAAGGAGAGAAGGAAATGGCAGATAAAGAGATATATTCCAAATTCGTATTGGGGGATATGGAAGCGGTATTTATCAGGGATAACAGGAGCGGAAGCGTAGGATTCACACTGCTTCCGGTTGGATATGAAGAAAAGATAGAACTTGACGGATGGTGGAGCGTGGAGCCTGCCGTTCAGTGCAAATTCGTGGGAGACAACTATCCTGACGGATTTATACACGGACATTCCATGAAAAACAGCCAGTCCTCTAACGATATGAAGTTTGTAGGACAGAGAGCAGAGAAAACATCAGAAGCTTCTTGTGGCGTTGCATGCACAGAAAGTTCAAAGAATGAAGTATGCCGAATCATTACGGAGTACGAGAGAAGGGATGTTAAAATATCTTCAATTTTAGAGTACATTGATGGCAGTAAATATATCAGGGCATATTCTGTATTTGAATCCGGTTCTGCTGAAAAACAGACACTGGAGATGGCTTCATCTTTTAATATATGTGCATTCCCCTGTATAGGAAAAGGACTTCGTCAGAAAGACCTGGTTCTTCACCGTATGAAGTCCAAGTGGA
>JAEEKN010000321.1 GCA_016282435.1 Lachnospiraceae bacterium
AATCTGTTCCTCTGAATGTATATTGAGTTCGATGGGCTTTGAAAGATCAAGTGAGAAGATACCCATGATAGACTTAGCGTCGATAACATATCTTCCTGAAACAAGATCGAAATCAGACTCATACTTTGTAACTGTGTTAACAAATGACTTAACTGCATCGATAGAATTCAAACTGATTTTAACTGTTTTCATTTCCGTTCTCCTTTCTGTTAGGAAACTTTACTTTTGTTTCCTTCTGTGCTATAGTATAGCTTGAGTTGTGTATAATGTCAACACTTAGATTTGACAAATTTTTGTATCTTTTTAAAATTTTTATTATTCATTATTTGAAGATGAACGAATTTTTAACACAATTTCGTTGTGCATTTTATACAATATATGGAATGAAAAACGGGTTTTATTGCTAAATATATGATTATGAGGTAGGAATTATGGATTTGAAGGCAGCCCTTTTGTCGCTGGGATGCAAGGTAAACTCTTATGAGACCGAGCGTATACGTGAAGATATGGAGAGTAAGGGCTTTGAAATAGTTGATTTTTCTGATAAAGCAGATGTTTATATCGTAAATACATGTTCGGTGACGAATATAGCTGACAGAAAGTCAAGGCAGATGCTGCATAGAGCAAAGACATTGAATCCTGAGGCTATAGTGGTGGCAACGGGGTGTTATGTCCAGACCGAGAAGGATAAAGAGAAGCTTGACGAAGTAGCTGATATCCTGATAGGTAACAATCATAAAGGTGATGTGGCGGATGTAATTTTAGAATTTTTAAATGGACTGACAGATAATAAGAAGCGTCTTGATAATATAATACCTGCAAAAGAAGATAGTCTTCTAAATGATAAGCCTGCCAGTGATATCTCAGATAAGAAAATTAAAGATGGATACGTAGATGACATATCCTGTGAAAAGAAGGTCGAAGAGTTTTCTATCAAGGATTATCCTGAAAGAAGCCGTGCTTTTGTTAGAATCGAGGACGGATGCAACCAGTTCTGTTCATACTGTATCATACCGTATGCCAGGGGCAGAGTCAGATCCAGGGATGAGGCAGAAATACTTTCGGAAGTACAAGTTTTGGCTGACAAGGGCTTCAAGGAAGTGGTACTGACGGGTATTCATATATCTTCATACGGATATGAGAACTATGAAAAGTTTTTAAAAAATTCAGATGCAGAATTCGACGGAACCCCTCTTCTTAACCTCGTAAAAAAGATATCTGAGATTAAAGGAATAGAGAGAATACGTCTGGGGTCTTTGGAGCCGCGTATTATCACTCGTGAATTTGCTCTTGGGTTAAAGGAAATCAGTGAGTTTTGTCCTCATTTTCATTTATCACTCCAGAGTGGATGTGATACGGTGCTGAAGCGAATGAATCGCCACTATACATCTGAAGAGTTTCTGGAAAAATGCGAGATACTTAGAGAAGTGTTCGACAGACCTGCTATAACCACCGATGTGATAGTGGGATTCCCGGGAGAGACAGATGAAGAGTTTGAGGAGTCCAGGGATATGTGTGAGAAGGCCGGTTTTGCAAAGATGCATATCTTTAAGTTCTCAAGACGTAAGGGAACTGTAGCGGACAGGATGCCCGGACAGCTGACGGAAAAGGAAAAGCATGCAAGAAGCCTGGTTCTGCAGGAACTTGATGACAGGATGAAAGAGGCATATTTAAGTTTGTTTATTGGTGAAGATGTGAAAATACTGGTGGAAGAGACTGAAGGAGACTGCGTACTCGGACTTACAGAACGATATGTCCAGGTAAAAGCGGACGTTTCGAACCCGGAAGGTCCGGCAAACGGTAATGAAAAAGGCCTGATAAACAGCATTATCAGTGTTAAAATTGATAAAATTCTCCCTGAAGGAATTCTTTTTGGGAAAGTTCAAAAAAACACTTGAAATCCTTTAACTTGTAGGGTATAATGGTATGATGAGAAAAATGGTAACGCACGCCTTGAAAGATGCGTAGAAACGGGGTTTTATATCATGGAACAAAGAGGAGATACACAGTACTTCAGACCGGTGAAGGAGACCGAGAATCTTGTAAGAGACACACTTGCAGACGTTTATACCGCGCTTACACAGAAGGGGTATAATCCTGTGAGCCAGATCGTCGGCTATATCATGTCAGGCGATCCTACTTACATCACCAGCCATAACGGTGCCAGAAGCCAGATCATGCGCGTAGAGCGTGACGAGATCATCGAGGAACTGTTACAGGAATATATCGATATTAATTTTAGATAAGGAACCATATGGGTAGAATAATAGGACTTGATTTTGGTGCGATGACCTGCGGTGTTGCTATCAGCGACCCACTTCTTATCACGGCTCAGCCTAAAGAGACCATCAGAAGAACTCATGAAAACAAGCTGAGAAAGACGTTGGCACGTATAGAAGAGCTGATAACTGAATATGAAGTGGACAAGATAGTTCTGGGCCTTCCAAAGCTGTTGAACAACGAAGAAGGTGAGAGAGCCGCAAAATCCAGAGAGTTTGCCGAGCATCTTAAAAGACGTACCGGGCTTGAAGTAGTCATGTGGGATGAGCGTCTGACAACCGTAGAAGCTTCGAGGGTTCTGGATGAGGTCGGATACGGATATGTAAA
Source organism: Lachnospiraceae bacterium (assembly GCA_016282435.1). Taxonomy (GTDB): domain Bacteria; phylum Bacillota; class Clostridia; order Lachnospirales; family Lachnospiraceae; genus RUG11977. The sequence continues at coordinate 2,608 of JAEEKN010000321.1, forward strand.
GAAGGGCGAGGTCATAGACAAACTGGCCGCTGTACTGATTTTACAGAGTTATCTGGACTTTCTGTCTAATTCTAAGAAGGATATATAGAATATAGAGAATACTGATATACGAGTTAATGTACACCTCATCCGGCTGCCTTGCAGCCACCTTCCCCTCGAGGTGACTTTGACCAAGTGTTTTATAGGATATTGATTTTGACTAACAGGTGTTTTTATGGAAGATAACAAAAACATAAACGATAGCAAAGAAGCAAAAGATAACAGACTTATCAAGTTTACCACAGACGACGGTAATGTGATAAATCTGTACGCTATAGCTGATACGAAGCTGAACGGTAGGAACTATGTTCTGGTGTCGGACAGCGAAGATGATATGGAAGCCAATGCATACATATTGAAGGAACTGGCTTCGGACAATAAAGAAGTGGCATACGCTCTGGTGGATGACAAGACAGAGCTTGATGCAGTGGGCGAAGTGTTCAATGAACTTCTGGATGATGTAGATATCGTAGATGATGTTGAAGAATAACAAAATATAAGATGCGGAGCATCATTTTGTTGCCGAGGAAACGATGAAGGCGTTTCCGAGGTGATCTTGAATTGGAGAATAGTTTTGAGTAATATTGAAAATATAGATACAGAAGAGCCCAAGCTGCCTTCTGTAAAGGTTATTCCTCTGGGAGGTCTCGAGCAGATCGGAATGAACATCACCGCTTTTGAGTACGGTGATTCTATCATCGTGGTAGACTGTGGTATAGCGTTCCCTGAGGATGATATGCTGGGCATAGATCTGGTAATCCCGGATATTTCATATCTGAAGGATAACATAGATAAAGTAAAGGGATTTTTTATCACGCACGGACATGAAGATCATATTGGTGCGCTTCCTTACGTTTTAAAGGAGATATGCGTTCCGGTATATGCGACATGTCTTACTACTGCGCTTATAGAGAATAAGCTCAGAGAGACCGAGATGCCCAAGAAGGTGAAGACCAAGACCGTAAAGTACGGCCAGAGTGTCAATGCCGGGGATTTCAGAGTCGAATTCATCCGTACAAACCATAGTATAGCTGATGCTGCTGCACTGGCTATCTTTTCTCCTGCCGGAGTGATAGTGCATACGGGTGACTTTAAGGTAGATTTTACGCCTGTATACGGTGAGACCATAGACCTTCCCCGTCTGGCTGAACTGGGTAAAAAGGGCGTGCTGGCACTTATGTGTGACAGTACCAACGTGCTTCGTCCCGGATATACCATGTCGGAGAAGACTGTCGGGAAGACTTTTGATACCATATTCTCGGAGAACAGCGATAGAAGGATTATAGTAGCTACGTTCTCTACAAATGTGGACCGTGTACAACAGATCATCAATTCAGCTGAAAAATACGGCAGAAAAGTAGTCGTAGAAGGCAGAAGCATGGTGAATGTGATATCTACGGCCTGTGATCTCGGATATATATCTGTGAAGGAAGGCACTATCATCCCTATAGAACAGATGAAGAGCTATAAGGATGAGCAGACGGTCATCATCACTACAGGTTCACAGGGTGAGGCTATGGCTGCTCTGTCCAGAATGGCTGCCAATATACATAAAAAGGTAACTATCAAACCCGGAGATGTTGTAATATTCAGCTCTTCAGCCATCCCCGGCAATGAGAAGAATATATTTAAGGTTATAAACGAACTGAGCATGATAGGTGCAAAAGTTATATTCCAGGATGCTCATGTATCGGGCCATGCCTGCCAGGAAGAAATAAAGCTGATCTATTCCCTGGTAAAACCTAAGTATGCAATCCCTGTTCACGGTGAATACAGATTCCTGGTAGCACATAAGGAACTGGCCATGAAGATGGGGCTGGATAAAGAAAATGTTTTCATTCTGTCATCGGGAGATGTTCTGGAGCTGAATGAGAATGAAGGAAAGTTAACGGATAAAGTAAAGGTCGGAGCTGTTATGGTAGACGGTCTCGGAGTCGGCGATGTAGGTAATATCGTGCTTCGTGACAGACAGCAACTGTCCGAGAGCGGACTTTTGGTTGTGTCGCTCACTTTTGATTCTGCGTCGGGAGAAGTACTTGCAGGTCCTGAGATTTCATCAAGAGGCTTTGTATATGTAAAGGAAGCCGAAGAACTGATAGAAGCTCTGGAATGTGAAGTACTGATGACTCTTGAAATGATAAAAGACAGGGGCATTACCGATCAGAATAAGATGAAATCCCTCATAAGGGATGATCTGGCTGACTTTTTATGGAAGAAAATGAAGAGAAGACCTATTATTCTTCCTGTATTTATGGAGGTCTAAATGAGTGCAGAAGTAAATGCGAAGGGAACCGGAAGATCGTCCGGAACCAGAGTTCTTCTTCGTATGACCGGTGGATTCCTGTCCATATGTCTGAATGTCGTGATATATGCCGTTTTGATATTTTTCCTGATAAAAGCGGTGCATATAGTATATGACTATTCGTACAGGATATTCGGTAATGTAGCAGTCGAAGAAGCTCCCGGAAGGGATGTGAAGATTCAGATCCTAAAGGGTGAATCTACTATGAATGTTGCTACAAAGCTCGAAACAAACAAGCTTATTCTTGATAAATACTCGTTCTTTATCAAGGTTCAGCTGGGGAATCTGGCTTCGGGTTCAAAAGACGAGAGCAGTTCAAAGAAAAAATATGATATCAAAGGCGGAACTTATATTCTGAACACATCCATGAATTATGATGAAATACTGGACATGATCACAGATGCGAAGAATTCCATTGAAGGAGAGGTTACCGTAGAGGAAGCCGAATCAACGCCATGATAGTAAGCGAGCATATCGAAGGATATATTGATTCTTTGATACCGGATCTGCCGGATGATTTAAGAGATTTAGAAGAATGGGCACTCGAACATGGAGTGCCCATAATAAGAAAATCCATGCAGCAGTATTTAAAACTGTTGCTAACTGAGAGAAAGCCTAAAAAAATTCTGGAAATAGGTACTGCCATAGGATTTTCTACTTTGTTTTTAGAGCGTTTTTCCGAAGCCGATACCGAGATTACCACTATAGAAAAGGTAGAGATGAGGCTGAAGGAGGCAAGGAAGAATCTTCACGGTCATGACAGAATCAGGCTGATTGAAGGAGATGCTTTATCTGTTCTGGACAATATGGCTTTGAATCATACCGAAAGATATGATTTTATTTTTTTAGATGCGGCAAAGGGACAGTATCCCGAGTTCCTGAAACCTATAAGCAAGCTGCTGGAAAAGGGCGGCATGCTGGTAACGGATAACGTGCTCCTTGAAGGAACTATAGCGGAATCAAAGTTTTCTATAGAGAGACGTGACAGAACGATACATAAGAGGATGAGAGAGTATCTGTATGAACTGACTCATTCGGGGGAATACGAGACTGCAGTGATGCCCGTCGGAGACGGTGTAGCCGTGAGCGTGAAGTTGTGAATAACAGGAAAGGATATGCGAGTGAAAAAACCGGAACTTTTAATGCCGGCCGGAAGCCTTGAAGTACTGAAGACGGCATTCAGATTTGGTGCAGATGCGGTGTATGTCGGCGGAGATATGTTTTCGCTGAGAGCCAAGGCTCATAACTTCTCGAATGAGGAGTTAAGTGAGGCCGTGGAATATACGCACGCACTTGGTAAAAAAATATATGTAACGGTGAATATCACCGCACACAACACTGATATAGAAGGTGTAAAGGAATACTTAAAGTTTCTGGGTGAAATCGCACCCGATGGTTTTATCATCAGTGATCCCGGAGTGTTCGGACTCGCTAAGGAATATGCTCCAAATGTTGAAAGACACATCAGTACTCAGGCAAACAATGTTAATTATCTGACATTTAAATTCTGGTACGATCAGGGAGCTACCCGAGTGGTGTCTGCGAGAGAGCTGTCACTAAAAGAGATAAAAGAGATCAGGCAGAATATTCCGGAAAATCTCGAGATAGAGAGTTTTATCCACGGTGCTATGTGCATATCGTATTCCGGAAGATGTCTGCTGTCGAACTATTTTACCGGGCGTGATGCGAATCTTGGTGAATGCACTCACCCTTGCAGATGGAAGTATTATATAAGTGAAGAGACGAGACGCGGAGAATATTTTCCTATAGAAGAAAATGATAGAGGAACATATATATTTAATTCTAAAGATCTCTGCATGATAGACCATATTCCGGAGATGGTGGATGCGGGTATCGATTCACTGAAGATTGAAGGCAGGATGAAAACCGCACTGTATGTGGCAACCATTGCCAGAGCGTATAGGAATGCTATAGATACATATTTTGAAGATCCTGCTAAGTATCAGGAAAACATTCCTTTGTATAAAGAAGAGATAGCAAAGTGTACGAACAGAATGTTTACCACAGGTTTTTATTTTGGGAAGCCTTCAAATGAATCCATGGTATACGGCGAGAGTACTTACGTAAAAGACTTTATATATCTGGGAACACTTCTGGAGACGAAAAATACTGAAATAGACGGACAGGAATGTACGAAGTGTACATTGATCCAGAAAAACAAGTTCTGTACCGGTGAGACCATAGAGCTTTTATCACCGGGTGGTCTGGATATTAATAAATGTAAAGTACTTCGGATTACGGATGAAGACGGCAATGAGATGATGAGCTGTCCGCATGCGTCACAGAAGATCATAGTATATATAAATAAAAAGGCCGAGTGCGGGGATCTTTTGCGCAAGGGGCCGGAAGAGAAGAGTTTCACAGGAGGCAGATAGGAATGCGGCAGCTTTCTAGGCTATTAATCAAGAATCTGGCAGCTGATGAAGTGACTTACTACAGAGGAATACATTTATACAGGAATGGACAGGTTAAAAGTATGTCTTCCATAAAAACGGGGCAGAACCGTATAGTGGTGAATGACATATTTGATTTTACCGTACTTCTGGAAAGTCAGGAGGACGAGGAGACCAAGGAAGAAGAGATACACTATTCCTGTAATTGTGCTTCTTCAGTAAAAAAGGGTGAAACAGGAGCCTGCAAACATGTTATAGCAGGTTTGTTTGCCATGCTGAAACTTCAGGAAAAGGAAAAACTGATGAAACAGCCTACTCCTGAGGACAGACGTGCATGTTCGGTACTTGATTTCTTCCAGTCGCAGGAAGATCTGGAGTTCCCGAAGAACGTATTCCATATCGAGCCCATCATCACCGTATCGGAAATACTTGGTAAAGACGAGTCTTACGCATATCTGTCCATAAAAGCCGGCAGGGAAAAACTGTACAAGGTGCAGACCTTAAAGAAATTTATCACTGATTACGTTAGACAGTCTGATATCACTTTAGGAAAAGATTTTACATTCGTATTCAGAGAGTGCGAGTTTGACAGATCCTCCCAGAGCATCCTGGAGTTTATACTTGAGATGTATCAGGTATTCGGGATGGATGATACTTTGGATTCAAAGAAGTTTTTCTATAAATCTACACTGACACTGAACCAGATGCTTCTGATAAAGCTCCTGCAGCTCCTCGGAAGAAATACATTTACCCTGTCACTGTACGGGAAAACCTATGAAAATGTCAGAGTATTTAAAGAAAATCCCAATATCAAGTACGATCTGGATATAGTGGAAGATACCATAATGTTTGACTACAGGGATAAGGAGGCTGTTCTTCCACTGTCTAAAAACGGTGACCTCATATTCTATAACGGTGCTGTATTTTTACCTACTCCTCAGTTCAAGAGGAATTATGCTCCGTTCTTTAACGCATTGGGATCACAGAAGCCGGCTCTTCTTTTCAGAGGTGAGAACAAGCAGAGATTCCTGGAGGAAGTATTGCCGAAGATCGGTGACAGCATGGATATAGAGATTCCTGAGGAACTTCAGGACAGATATATCAGTCCCGAATTTAAGGCTTCCGTATACTTTGACAGGTATAATAACGGTATCAAGGCAGATCTTCACTTTATATATGACAAGTTCGAATTCGGTAGCTTTGAGAATCCGGATTCTGATTACTATATCATTATCAGACAGAAGGATAAGGAGGATAAACTCAGGAATATCCTCGAGAACTACGGTTTTGAACCCAGAAGCAATTTCTATCTGTTAAAGTCCGAGTCCGCTATATACGACTTCCTGCTGAATGATAAAAATGAACTTCTGGAACTCGCCGAACTGTACTATTCCGAAGACTTTAAGAAACTGAAGGTTCGTAACGGCGGCAACTTTAACATAGGACTCCGTGTCAGCAGCAAGATGGACCTTCTCGAGATGAACTTTGACTTCGAGAATATGTCCGCAGAAGAACTTAAAGCTCTGTTCAGGGCTCTGAAGGTTCGTAAGAAGTATTACCGTATGTATGACGGAAGCTTCATAAACCTTGAAGCGGGCGATATGGAGAAGCTGTCGGATATTCTGGATAATCTGGGTGTTACCTCGAAGAACATCGATGATACCGGTATCCTTCTTCCGAAGAGTAATGCATTTTATCTCGATGATGCTCTGGAGAAGAGCGGATTTAAGGTTAACAAGAATAAAGAATTTAAGGAACTCATCGACAGGATATCGAATGCCACCGATACCGATTATGAGCTCCCTGATGGTATAAATGCTTCATTAAGATCATACCAGACCGTGGGATATAAGTGGATGATGACTCTGGCTTCCAATAGTCTCGGCGGAATACTGGCCGATGATATGGGTCTTGGTAAAACTCTGCAGGCTATATGCTATATAGCAGGTAAAAAGCAGAGGAATGAAGAGGAAAACCACAGGTTCCTGATAGTATGCCCGAGTTCCATCATATACAACTGGATGGACGAGATAAATAATTTCGCACCGTCACTAAAGTGCCAGGTAGTAGTGGGAACTCCGAACGAACGTTACGCCATGATAGAAAACAGTGAAGAATTCGATATTCTCATCACTTCATATCCTCTGATCAGGCGTGATGTACAGTATTATAAGAAGATTATGTTCAACACGATATTCCTGGATGAGGCCCAGTTTATAAAGAATGCTGCATCCCTGAATGCTCAGTGTGTAAAACAGCTGAAGGCGGATCACAGGTTTGCGCTTACCGGTACGCCTATAGAGAACTCGTTGTCAGAACTTTGGTCACTGTTTGATTATATTATGCCGAATTTCCTGATGACACATTCGAGGTTTACAGTGAGATACGAGAAGCCCATCATCAATGGGGATGAGTCTGCTGTGTCGGACTTAAACTCACGTATCAGGCCTTTCATCTTGAGACGTATGAAGAAGGAAGTGTTAAAGGATCTTCCGGACAAGCTCGAGGACAAGATGCTCACGGATATGACCGAAGAGCAGCGTAAGGTATATCTGGCTTATATCAATGAGGTAAAAACAGATATTCTGGGAGAAGTTCAGGAAAACGGCATAGAAAAGAGCAGGATCAAGATACTGGCTGCTCTTACCAGGCTTCGTCAGATATGCTGTCATCCTGCTACGTTTATCGCAAACTACAAGGGCGGAAGCGGAAAGCTCGACCTTCTGCTCCAGCAGATAAACAACGCCATAGCAAACGGGCACAGAACCATAGTATTTTCGCAGTTTACGGGAATGCTCGATATTATAAAGAGCGAATTTGAGACCAGGAACATAGAATTCTTCTACCTCGACGGTTCCACTCCTCCGAAGGAGAGGCTGGAGATGGCCAAGAGCTTTAATGACGGTAAGGGTCAGGTGTTCCTGATATCACTGAAAGCAGGAGGAACAGGTCTAAACCTGATAGGTGCCGATACCGTCATACATTATGACCCGTGGTGGAATCCTGCTGTAGAGGAACAGGCTACGGACCGTGCGTACCGTATAGGCCAGAAGAGTGATGTATATGTTTTGAAACTCCTCACCAGAGGAACCATAGAAGAAAAGATATACAAACTTCAGCAAAAGAAAAAAGAGCTCCTCGACTCGGTCATCACTTCAAACGGTGTATTCATAGATACACTGACCAAGGAAGAGCTGGAAGACATATTCTCATATAACTGATAAAAATTTAAGATTCGGATTCGGGTGCAGGGGCGTCATGACCAAAATCAAGATGTCCCAGGCGCTTGAATACCATATCATAGCCGTCATTACCATAGTTCAGTGAACGGTTAACCCTGCTGATGGTAGCTGTGGAAGCTCCTGTCTTCTCAGCTATCTCGAGATAGGTCTTGCCGGAACGGAGCATGTTGGCCACTTCAAAACGCTGTGAAAGTGAAAGAATCTCGTTAATGGTACATACGTCCTCAAAAAATGTGTAACATTCATCTTTATCCTTGAGGCTCAGGATGGCATCAAACAGATAATCAACTGCTTCGGTGTGTAATTTCATGTTCATATGAGTAAACGGCTCCTTTATTTAGATTTGTTCTTTAAGGTTCTAAATTTTTAACGTAACACAATTTTACAACTTTAAAGAAGTAAAGTCAACTATTTTATTCGTATTTTTTTTTAAGGCGGGTTTAAAAAATGAGTATATTGAAAAAAGGTCAGGATTATACGGGAAAGGTGGTAAAAACGGTATACCCCAACAAGGGTATAGTGGAATGTGAAGGCGAGCAGATAGCTGTTAAAAATGTACTGGAAGGGCAGAAAGTACTTTTCAGGCTCTCTAAAGTCAGAAACGGAAGACATGAAGGAAAAGTAGTTGAAGTTATAGAGAGGTCGCCTTTAGAAGATCACGAGCCGTTCTGTCCGCATTTTGAATTATGCGGAGGATGTACTTACCAGAGACTCTCATATGAGAACCTTTTGAATATGAAGGCCGAACAGGTGAAAAACATACTGGATCAGGCTATAAACGGAAAATATGAGTATGAATTTGAAGGCATTGCGGCAAGTCCAAACGAAAAAGCGTACAGAAACAAGATGGAATTTTCCTTCGGTGATTCGCAAAAGGACGGGGAGCTGACACTGGGACTTCATAAAGCCGGAAGTTTCTACGATATACTTCAGATCACGGATTGCAAGATAACCAATGAGGATTATAATACTATAGTCAAATATGTGGTCGAACTCTGCAGAAAATGGAAACTGGACTACTGCCACAAGATGTCACATATCGGTTATTTAAGGCATCTGCTCATAAGACGTGCAGCAACTACGGGCGAGATACTCGTGAACCTCGTAACTACCTCTCAGTGGCCTGGCAGAGTCATGATCCCTAACACTGAAAATATTGATTTTGTAGATAATCCCGAAAGAGTAGATGGGGTATATGATGACGACGAGGTTAAATTCCTTCAGGAATTAAAGGAAGGTCTTTTAGACCTCAATCTGAACGGAAGCATCGTAGGAATCCTTCATTCGACAAATGACGACCCCGCGGATGCGGTAAAAGCAGAAAGGATAGATATCTTAAAGGGCAAGGATTTCTTTTTTGAAGAGATTCTGGGACAGATATTTAAGATCACAACTTTCAGCTTTTTCCAGACTAATTCGTTCGGTGCCGAGGTTCTCTACAATATAGTGAGAAGCTATGTGGGGGATACGAAGGACAAAAATGTATTTGACCTCTATTCAGGTACCGGAACCATAGCTCAGATACTGGCTCCTGTGGCAAAGAGCGTTACGGGAGTGGAGATAGTTCCGGAAGCAGTCGAGTCAGCCAAGATGAATGCTGCCTTGAACGGTCTTCAGAACTGTGAATTTATATGCGGGGATGTACTGAAAGTATTGGACGGCCTGACCGCGAAGCCCGATATCATAGTTCTTGATCCTCCGAGAGAAGGAATTCATCCGAAGGCACTTCTTAAAATCATCAACTACGGAGTGGATAAAATAGTATATGTATCATGCAAACCCACGAGCCTTGCAAGGGACCTGGAAGTACTGAATGAGAATGGGTACCGTGCGGTTAAAGCAAAGTGCTGTGACATGTTCCCCTGGACAGTTCATGTAGAAACAGTAATTTTATTAACAAAAGATAAATAATTTTGAATTTTTCTTGAAAAAAAATGAATTATATAGTAAAATAGAGTATCTTGAATAAAGATATAGAAACTACGTAGGCAGGTATTATACTATGGAACAAAAAAGAAAATCTTTGAAAAAGGTCCTGATGACCGAGATTATCGCATTTGTAGTAGTAATTATTGTGCTTATAACGATTCTTAACGTTATTATGCAGACTGTGAAGATCAAGAGACTGACATCACAGATTCTTGCCAGAGAATCCATTTCCTATGCGAATGATATCTACAGCTGGTGGAACAGCATAGAAGACAGGGTGGCTCAGACCGCAGAAGTATATAAAAATACTCCCGCGATGTCTTATGATGATACTCTGAACATGCTCTTAAGCCTTACAAAGTCGGATCCCGACTCACAGGATATTTATATCGCATTCGGTGATGACAACAAGTTCCTGGACGGATCCGGATGGATACCGGATGATACGTTTGTATTTACCGACAGAGTATGGTATAAAGGTGCGCTGGCAAAGAACGGTGCCATCTATACTTCAGAACCTTATGTAGATGCTTCTACCGGTAAGACATGTCTTGCATGTGCAGTAATGCTTAGGAACAATGTAGTACTTTCAAGTGATATAGTATTTGACAAAGTAGCAGAGAAGCTGAATGCGTTTAAGTCAAGCTCTGACGAAGCAAAATTTTACATCATAAACAAAGATACCAAGGATATCCTGGTAAGTAATGTGAATGATGTGGTAGGACAGAAGTTATCCGATTCTGCTAACGGTATTATAAAGGGTCTGAACGATGTATTTGATAAGCTTGATACTTCTACATCCATTGAATCGGAGAAGGTTATCACAGCTTCTTCACCCGATGGCAAGATGATGTACGCAGCTACTGATATACAGGATACTTCATGGGTAGTAGTAAGTGCTGTTCCTTATTCGCATGTTAGTTCCAGCATCTGGAATACTATATTATCTACTTCGGGTATAGCTATAGCACTTCTGATAGTTTTGGCAATAGTACTTCTCATTGTTATAGCAAAATATATCAACCCTGTAACGAAGGTAACCGCAGGTATCACAGATATCAGTAACGGTAACTTCAAGGTATCCCTGAATCCTGAAGGAAACAACGAGATTACCACACTTAGTGAGAGCTTGAACGGATATATCGGTAACATGAGACAGATGCTTATGAGCATGGCAACTATCTCTAAAGATATGAATACAAGTGCAGGAGATTGCTATGACATCTCTCACAACCTTCAGTCCTCGAATAAGTCACAGAGTGAATCAGTAATGATGCTGAATAATACTCTTTCGGCTATGAACCGCAAGATTGATGAGATAGACAACGCAGCTACACAGCTCGCAAACACATCGAAGCAGCTGGCTCAGAATGCAGGTGATGTCAAGAAGCTCTGTGATGCTACAATGGAATCGTCCAGAACCGGTAAGAATGAGATGCAGAACATGACCGGTAATGTAGAAGCACTTAACGAAACAATTAATAAACTGACAACCATTATCCGTACAGCTGCAAAGTCAGTAGAAGAGATTACCGGTATCACCGATACCATCAATTCTATTTCTCAGCAGACAAACCTGTTATCACTTAATGCTTCGATAGAGGCAGCCCGTGCGGGTGAGATGGGACGTGGATTTGCCATAGTAGCTTCTGAAGTAGGTGCTCTGGCACAGCAGTCTTCGCAGTCCACAGACCATATCAGGAAGCTGATAAAAGAAGTTACGAAGAACATAGACGAAATGAACGAGATGGCAGACACCTGTCTGGAAGATATGAGTGCCTGTGTAGCAGGTGTTGAGACTTCAAACAAGTCGTTTGATACTATCTATGAAGATGTAGCAAAAGCTACCGACGGTATAGAGAGAATAACTATAGGTATCGACCGTATCAATGAAGTAGCTAACGGAAATGCAGCTTCTACCAGAGAACAGGCTTCAAGGATCAATGAAGTATTGTCACTCAGTGAGAAGATCGTATCCGAAAGCAATAAGATCATGTCTCAGACAGACAGTATCACTCAGATTTCTGAGAGCTTAAACAGATATTCTGATTCGATCAATACAGATCTTTCAAAATATGAATTGTAATTAAAAATTTCTAAAGGAGGAATTTATTATGTTAAATATTTCTAAGAATGTTGAGGGCTCAAAGATTTCAGTTGCTCTTGAGGGAAGACTTGACACTGTTACAGCTCCCCAGCTTGAAGAAGAGTTGAAGTCATCACTTGAGGGTAAAACAGATCTTATCATCGATGCAGCTAAATTAGAGTACATCTCTTCTGCAGGACTCAGAGTTCTTCTTTCAGCACAGAAGATCATGAGCAAGCAGGGCAGCATGGTTGTAAAGAATGTATCAGAAGAAGTTAACGAGATTTTTGAAGTTACAGGATTCTCGGATATTCTTACCATCGAATAATCGGAGGTTTCTATGCAGACAGATAAAATCATGGTTTCGGCTAACGGAACAGGCTGGAGTGAGGCTCTGGAAGAAGCCGGTAAGTTTTCTTCGTATATCGGGCTTGACAAAAAGGCAGGTCTCCGTGTACGACTGCTTACAGAAGAAGCTCTGGGAATGATAGAAGCCATAGCCGGAGATTTCAGTGCGGAATACTGGATCGAAAGTGATAAGAAGTGTAAAGTGCGCTTATACCTTAAGGCCAGGACCGACATGGATTTTGCCAAGAAGAGAGAACTTATAGAGGCATCTTCCGATAAGAAGAACAAAGCTTCGAAGGGCTTCATGGGAAAAATACGTCAGATCGTTGAAAACGCTCTCTACAGCGTTGACGAAGTAGGTGCTCTTTCTGCTGAATACGGCGGATCTTCTCTGATGTACGGTACCATGGGTATGTGCGATATAGATCCCGCTGCTCCCGTAAACTATATGTGGTCACTCGAGAACTACAAGAGTTCGATAGAGAATGCTTCTGATACAGATGAAGCTGCAAAAGAGGCATGGGATGAGCTTGAGAAGTCCATAGTGGGCAGTATAGCAGATGATGTAAAGGTTGGCGTAACCGGAAATAACGTAGAGATCATCATTGAGAAGAAAGAGTTTTAAGGTTTTTGGATAAAAAATTAATCCCGGTAGTTCGTGCTACCGGGATTTTAAATTTTTAAATATCATTCCTCACCGTTCCAGCAGTATGTACAGAGCTTGTCAGTAGGGATTCCTACAGCATTCAGCATATCATCGAGGCGGTTAAAACGAAGAGAAGTGAAGTTCAGCTGCTTTCTGATCTCTTCAACCATCTGAGCGTACTTTTCGGAATCGGGATTTGTGTATTCTTTTAATATCTCTTCTGAAGGAGTCTCGGTTCCTTCAAGTTTTGCTATAACACGTCTGGTGATAAGGTCCATCTCTGACTTTGAACGTGAGAAGTTCAGGTATTTACATCCAAAAACAAGAGGCGGGCAAGCGGGACGGATATGTACTTCTTCGGCTCCGTTCTGGTAGAGGAATTCTGTGGTTTCACGGAGCTGTGTTCCTCTGACTATGGAGTCATCTATCAGCAGGAGCTTTTTACCCTTTATCAGATCGTGAACGGGAAGAAGCTTCATCTTTGCTATCAGGTCACGTTTACTCTGAATGGTGGGCATAAATGAACGGGGCCAGGTAGGAGTGTACTTGATAAACGGTCTCGAGAAAGGTATTCCCGAAGCGTTTGAATATCCTACGGCATGTGCTGTACCTGAATCCGGAACACCGGCTACTATATCGGGTTTTGCGTCGTCTCTTTCTGCCATGGCTTTACCACAGTTATAACGCATCTTTTCTACGCTGATTCCTTCATATGAACTTGAAGGATATCCGTAGTATACCCACAGGAAAGTACAGATTTTCATCTTGTCGCCGGCGGGCATTAGTATTTTTATGCCTTCAGGGGTGATAACATCGATTTCTCCGGGGCCTAACTGCTTTAAGTCTGAATATCCCAGGTTACGATATGAGAAGTCTTCAAAAGCGAGGCAGTATGCATCGTCTTTTCTGCCGACTACTACCGGAGTTCTTCCGAATTTGTCACGGGCTGCATATATTCCTTTATCGTTGAGGAGAAGTAGGGATAATGAACCTTCTATAGAATCGAGTGCATACTTGATACCCTCTACAAGATTTTCTTTCTGATTGATCAGTGCAGCTACAAGCTCGGTAGCGTTGATGTCACCGCCGCTCATCTCGAGGAAGTGTGATGTTCCATTATTGAATACTGTCTTAACGAGCTCATTGATATTTGTGATCATGCTGACAGTAGTGATAGCGTATGTTCCATGATGTGAACGTACTATAAGGGGCTGGGGTTCATAGTCTGATACACATCCTATGCCCATGTATCCCTTCATCTCATGAAAGTCTTTGTCAAACTTGGTTCTGAATGGTGAGTTCTCGATGTTATGGATAGAACGATTGAATCCGTCCGTACCGTATACAGCGAGTCCTCCGCGTCTGGTACCCAAATGTGAATGGTAGTCGGTACCAAAAAACAGGTCAAACATGCAATCTTCTTTTTTTGTGGAGACTACTCCGAAAAATCCGCCCATTTTTATTATCTCCTATATAATATTGGTTTGTGACGAGTCACGGGCTGTAAAGCCAGTCGGGGTCACTAAAAAATTTAGCACAAATATAATTTTAGCAACATTATGTCAAGATTTCAAGGATTTTTTTGATTTTTGGAGTAGAAAATTTGCGGATTTCCCGTCGGGTTTTTGTGAGGTTTGTCACCGGATGATGGCACGGATTGCAGCGTTTATCAGATGATGCCACGGATTGCTTCGTTGCGGTGATGTGTAAAATAAGAATTTATAAGTTAACAAAAATGTCAAAAATATTACGAAGTTTTGTCAAATCAGGAGAGTATATTCTCTGTGTACAAAAAAATAGACGCGTGTTGAGAAGAACGCAAGCCGATCCTTATAGTTGTCGGAAGCGTTCTTTTTTCTTTGCGTATAATGGGGGCACCGCCATGTCTATCGGCATAAAACCATCATCGTTTCGCACGGATATGCTAATGCCTGCATACTTATATCTTATTCTCGAACGTTTGCAATTGTGTGCCCGCTTGATACCGGGCACACTTGTGCTGCACTTAAAAATCGCATTGGTTATGCGATTTTTATCTCGATTAGATATGTATGCAGGCAAGCATATCCATGTGCTCAACTTAGGGTTTTATCCGATATGACATGGCGGCTGCCCCAAACTTAATGTCCCTTGAATTGCATTTCAAAAATTGGCATTTAGAATTAAATGCAGATTTTAAGAACCCACATTATGTAATCTTTTAACCTATAAAAAAGGGGGATAAAATGAAAAAAAGAACTTGAAAAATTGAAAAAAAGACTTGACATTTTAAATATAGAGATGTATAACTGTATTAACATAAATAGTACAGTAGTTACGAAAGAAAGGAGAGAAATAATGGAAGTGAAAAAGATATCGGTGAATCCGAGGATGATAAAGCGTGATATCATCCGTCACTGGCCGATATGGGTGATGGCAAGTATATGGTATATGCTGTTTGTTTGCTTTGTGAATGCTGCATCGAGATACAGCTTCAGTATGATCGATGCGGATAAAAAGATATCGGAAAAGATTATGATATCACTCACGGAGAATACAGCATTTTTATCATATTTTCTTGGACTGGCTATTGCTATAGCGGCTTTTGGATTTTTAGGGAAGAAAAGGAATGACAGCTTTTTTGAGTCACTTCCTTTTAACAGGATCAGCTTGTTCGTAAACAGATATATTTTTGGATTTGTGATGTGGCTGATACCGTGTCTGTTTATATTTGTGGTAGAGATATTCCAGTCGCTGGTTATGGGTTCTGTAATGTTTACGGGTCTCTTGGAATGGCTGATATCTGCGATAATCATGTATCTCTTCTGGTACTCCCTGGGGGTTCTTTTTACAGTTCTATGCGGAAGAGTCGTGATGGCGGGAGTTTGTTATTTTGGTTTTACGGTCGCGGGGATAGTTCTCTCATTTGGACTGAACTGCATGAATATGTTATGTTTTATCGGATATAGTTCCGGTACAGGTTTCATAGGAACACCACTTGGTATTTTATCTCCCATAGAATACATTTTCTCACTCGGTATGGGGTACAGGTATATAGACGGTAACAATTATATAGGCCTTTTTAACAGCGGGAGTCCGGAGAAGATATTCGTGGTACTGTTAACTGGTATTCTTTTGGCAGTGTTTGCATGTTTTCTGTTTAACAGGAGAAAACCCGAGAGAACCGGTGACAATATAGTATTCCCTACTATGAAAGTAGTGTTCTCCTATGTTTTGTCGGTTGTTACAGCTGTTACTTTAACATTCATGCTGACTCTTATCATTATATATACAAATGATCATATAGCGCACAGGGAGAAGGACAGAATCGCGATACTTATTATTTTGTGTGTAGTTGGATTTATCACATTTTTGGGTTCTGTCATGTGGGTGGAAAGAAAGCTTAAAATCTTCACGAAGAAGAATATGCTGAAAGCTTTGATTTTTACGACAATACTGGCAGTAAGTGGTATATGTTATATGCATGATGTATTTAATATTGAAGGATACGTTCCTAAAGCCGAAAACGTAAAATATATAAATATTCCGAATAGTTACGGATTTTTCGGTGAAGGCAGAAAATCGCTTACGGCAAAAGATGAAGAAGTGATAGAGAAAATGACGGAGTTTCATAAAATTATCCTAGATAATATGGATGAGCTCGAATCTTTCTATGATGATACCGATAGAGCTTATTATATGAACGGTGAATGGACCGGAGAATATTATATCAGCTTGAGCTACAGGATGAAGAATGATTTAAGTATATCCAGAAACTATGTGATCGCCGAAGGAAGTAATCTGGACAATAAACTGAAGGCTTTTATAAATAAAAATAAGGATATTTTTGATAAGAGTTTATTGAGAGCAGATCAAGTTGATTACGACTACTTTGACTAGAAAGGAGGGATTTTTTTGATAAACATTAATTACAGAGATTCAAGACCGGTATATGAGCAGGTATGTGACGGATTTAAAAAGCTGATAATAGCCGGACTGATAAAAAAGGATGAGAAGATGCCCTCGGTCAGGGAGTTGGCATCACAATATGCGATAAACCCGAATACCATACAGCGTGCATACAGAGATCTGGAAAATCAGGGGTACATTTATTCCGTGCCCGGAAAGGGTTCGTTCGCTGTGGATGTAAAAGAGGTATCCGACAAACACATCGCCGAGATATATGAAAGGCTTGATGGAGTTCTGGCTGATTTTGATGTGGCAGGAGAACCCAGGGAAAACATAGCCCGCTATGTAATCAATCAGAGGGACGGTTCTCTGATTGAAATCAAGGCTTGAAGAAATGGAGTAAAACAGGGCATTGGCGGGCCGGGGCAAATCAATTGGAAAACCGTCCCGGTGATTGAAGAAAGGAGTATATCGTGATAAAAGTAGAGAATGTAACGAAGACCTTTGATGGATTCAAGGCTTTGGATGAGATAAATTTAAATGTGGAAAAGGGTTCTGTATATGGTCTCGTTGGACCGAACGGTGCAGGTAAATCGACAATCATCAGGCATCTGACAGGTATTTATAAGCAGGATTCCGGCAGGATTACCATAGACGGGCAGGAAGTGTTTGACAATGCGGATGTAAAAAAAAGAATAGCATATATCCCGGATGACCTGTACTTTTTCCTGAATTCGGATATAAATGATATGGCGAAGTTTTATAAAGGTGTATATGAGAACTTCAATATGGAGAGATTTGAGAAGCTTCTCTCGGTCATAACTACCATAGACAGGAAAAAGACAATCAGGAAGATGTCAAAAGGTATGCAGAAACAGGCTGCGTTCATACTTGCCATGTGTCAGATGAGTGATATCATGATCCTGGATGAACCTGTGGACGGTCTGGATCCTGTAATGAGAAGGCAGATATGGAGCCTTATGATGCAGGATGTGACAGAACGACAGGTAACGGTTCTGGTATCTTCACATAACTTACGAGAGCTCGAAGATGTATGCGACACTGTAGGGATCATGAATCAAGGGAAGATGCTCATGGAGAGGTCACTGTTCTCTATGCAGGATGGAATCACCAAACTTCAGGTGGCATTCAGAGAAGATAAAATGCCTGTGATGAACGAAGATTCCATAGAAGGTTTCAAACTGCTGAATTCTCAGAAGAGCGGTAGTGTTTACACCATGATAGTAAAGTGCTCGGAAAAAGAGATAAAGGATAAACTGTCAAAATATGAGCCTCTGCTTCTAGACAGTATACCGCTGACACTCGAAGAAATATTCATCCACGAGCTTGGAGGTGAACATTATGGAATCAAAGAAATTATCCTTTAATATGAAGATGGTAGGCCGGGATGTTTTGAGAAACTGGCCTATATGGGCACTCACTACTTTGGGATATTTACTGTGCATTACCGGCTTCTATTCTTTGTTTTCATATCATGGAAGTACGGAAGAATCCATAGCAGGCGATATTATAAGTCTGATGATGGGAGTTACGGAATTTGCCTCCATAGGTCTCGGTTTTGTAGCGGCACTTGTGGCATTTGGATATCTAGGAAGCAAAAGAAAACACTATATGTATGAAGTGCTGCCGATGAATAGAACCAGTATGTTCTTTACACGATTTTTACTTGGATTTATAGTTATGAGCATACCGAGTGTCATCATATACGTAGTAGAAATCATCCAGGTGTCGGCTAAAACAGGGTATTCTCTCATTGGACCGCTCTCTACTTGGCTTTTGATAAATACCGCACAAAATCTGTTCTGGTTCGCATTTGGAACACTTTTCATGGTCATATGCGGAAGAAAATTGATGGCCGGAATATTATATGCGGCTTTCTCCGTAGTAGGTTTGGCTTTTGAATATACTCTGGCGATATTCAATTCCATAATGTTCATAGGATACGGAAGTTCGTTATCGGATGCAGATGTATTCCATATCGGGATTTTGTCTCCCATAGAGTACATGTTCACATGTGGTATGGG
>JAEEKN010000322.1 GCA_016282435.1 Lachnospiraceae bacterium
ATGGGAGCACTTTAACTATTATACAAAGTTCCCTGTAAATCATAATCTGAGAAAAGTAGCAAGATTCCTGGTCAGTAAGTTTTCAGGGTGTCTCGTAGTGCTTTCTGATGAGGATAAGGGGTACTATCAGAAAAATATGAATTTGAGATGCCGAATAGAACGCATATACAATCCTACTCCGTATGAAGAGATGTGGGAGAACAGTTCTGCCAACAAATCCTCTTGTGATGTGTCGGATAATGAAAATGATACACTGGATGGTTTTGCAGAGATAGCCAGAAATTGTGATCTGTATGATGATAAAAGCAAGAAAGATGAAAAGATTGCTCTTGCAGTAGGACGTCTTACCCACATAAAGGGCTATGACATGCTCTTAAAGAGCTGGCGTCCGGTGGAAAAGAAACATCCTGACTGGAAGCTTCGTTTTGTCGGAGACGGAGAAGAAAGAGAGAACCTTGAAGCTGAAGCAGAGAGTCTCGGGCTTAAAAATGTCGAGTTTGTCGGCATGGTAGAGGATGTAAGAGATTATTATAAAACAGCTGATTTTTTGGTATTATCCTCTCGTAACGAGGGCTTTGTCATGGTACTCTTGGAGGCTATGGCATATTCGCTTCCTGCAGTGGCATTCGCCTGCAAGGCCGGTGTAAAGGAAGTCGTTAAAGACAGCGTAAACGGATATCTCGTACCGCCTAATGATATGAAGGTGCTGGCCAAAAGGATGGACAAAATAATAAGCGACGATGAAAAACGTCGCTTAATGGGCCAAAAAGCCGGTGAGATGATACAGCAATTCCGCAGGGATAAAATCCTGGATGAGTGGGAGAGGCTTCTCGAATCTTTGTAATCATTCATTTTTCAAAGCGGCATTTTTCTGGAAGAATACTATCGAATGCCTGTATGAGCTGGGATTGAACATTTTTAAAATTTATTTCATCATCATTTTCACCGTCGTTGATACACAAAAGATCATATTTCTGTTTGCAGATCATTTTACATATGGCGGACACATCTCCGCTAAGCGAACAGTAATGTGATTTTTTATATGCATTTTGGGGAATCATCTGTCCTTTAAGCATAGTCCAAGTGCGGAATAAAAATTGAGTAGTATCCGTCAATTCCCTGAACTTATTTTTTGCAGAGGCTTCCAAAGCGTCTTTTTCACAGTTCCATATTTCTTCATAAGTGCTTTTCAACATGGGGGAGGGATTATGAGTTACAAGAGAACTTGTAAAATAAGGGAAAAAGAACTCTGCAAGGTTATATAGTCTGTATCGAAGCGGATATTTAAAAGAAAAATAATGCCATAAATGCTTTTTCATGCCTTCTTTTTTATTGAAATGTCTGGCAATGATAGTACTGTCGTTCAGTTTTTCGTATCCCCATACAGTATATGAGTAAGCACATATGGGTTCGAAGGATAGCATATCACAAACTTTCCCATTTTTAAAGAAGTCCTCTTTTTTGACTGTATTAATGCAGAACGTGTCATCGTTAAAATATATAAACTGCTCGGACAGATCTTCTATACGATGAAAGAATTTTTCAAGGACGGTACTGTTAAAGGAGGGCAGAAATTCTTCAGGAATATAATCTTCATGTTTTACGACATGAAGTTTATGGTTAGATGTATCGAGCCATTCCGGGATATGACCCCAGGTAACAAAATGAATCTTCCTTATCCAAGGAGCAAATTTGTCAATACCCCTGAACCAGTATTTAAATAATCCCCAATCACGGTAACGAAACTGAAAATCAGCTTCTGTATCACCCAAACGATGTTTTTTATATACTTTCTGCCATTCTGGGTCATTCCCGTCTACCCATAATACAACAGCATCTACTTCGTTGTTATTCGTCATTTTTTTTCCTCAATTCTAAGGTAAAATGCCTTATAGTTTTAATTATTATAATATGATATCAAACATGATGTAAAATATCAATATTATTTTGTGTTATTGACTTTTTTGGAATATAATGATACTGTTAGGTTTTGTAGAATAGTGTTTTTAATTTCAGAAAAAGGGATAATCGGAAACGGAGGTGATGGATTGGCTGAGAAGAGCAGAACGGAATATTCCGCAAAAAACACATCAATTGCATTAATAAGCAGAATACTGTATATGCTTTTCGGATATGTAGCAAGGATCATTTTTACAAGAGTATTTAATGAAGACTATGTAGGAATAAATGGTCTTTTTACAGATATATTGTCCATACTGTCCGTATCAGAACTGGGATTCGGAACGGCTATCACATTTGCATTATATAAGCCGATAGCAGAAAATGATTTTGAAAAGCAAAAGACTTTAATGAATCTTTTCCGAAAGATATATATTGTTATTGCGTTGGTCATACTTATTTTTGGGTTGTTATTGATACCTTTCTTTGACATACTTATGAAAAACAGCCCCCAAGTTGATCATATTGTGATCATTTATCTGCTTTATCTAATGAATACAGTCCTTTCATATGTTGCCACATATAGGAAGACATTGATAAGCGCACATCAGCTGAATTATATTCCGGTTTTGGTATCAACTTTGTTCTGGACCGGGCAGAATATAATTCAAATTATCATATTACTTACAACAAGAAATTTTATTCTTTATCTTTGTATCAATCTTATTTCAACTGTCGGGACTAATATAGTATGCACGATTAAAGCAAACAAAATGTATCCGTTTCTGCTTGAAAAAAATATTATACCTCTCGATAAAGGAGAACGTCAGGGAATAGTCAGAAATGTAAAAGCGATGTTTTTGCATAAGATAAGTGGAGTTTTGGTTGAGCATACGGACAATCTGCTTCTGTCATCTATGATAAG
>JAEEKN010000323.1 GCA_016282435.1 Lachnospiraceae bacterium
AGAGGAACTTATGGCAGAAGAAGGCCTTAGCAAAGCTTCTATATTCAAGGCAGTGCAGGCTTTGATCAAATGTTCGTATGTTAAGGTCAGCGGAGTAGAACTTGTCGGAAAAACATATGCCAGACAGCTTGAGGCAGAGGTATCCAAAGAAGAATACGCAGCCTTTATACTTTTGGAGAAAGGGTTTACCAGAAGTTCGTTGGGAGAGATCGCGGTTGCCATGACCGGATCGGATCGTGGTAGTAAGGCTAACGCTTCGGAGAACGAAAAGCTGATTCGTGATCTTGAGGAAATCATAGCAAAACTGAGGCAGTAAGACTACCATGAAGATAACCTTTTTTTCTGTTATGATGAGTATACTGTGGGGCAGTGTACTTATCCTTTTGTTTTCGTTACTAAGGAAGAAAAAGAGTCTGGCAGAAGTTTGCAGTATAACGGGTGTTGTGATCTTATATGTTTTCTGTGCTGTCAGAATGCTCATACCTGTAGAATTGCCCTGGGTTATGATCATACCCAATGAAACAATATATAATCCGTTATTTAACGCGATACGCTATCGGGTATTAGGTATCTCTATAGGGGAAATACTGGTAACAGTATGGCTTTTGGGGACTGTGATACAAACTATAAGGCTTATAGTCAGGTATCGCTGCTTTTGGGGTAAGATCAGCGCAATAAAGGAAAGTGGTAAAAATGTTTCAGACAGGCTGACCGAAGAATATGGCATACAAAAAGTAAGAATTATCATGACGGATAAGACGAAAGTGCCTATGACGGTTGGAGTCGTAAACTATACCATACTTATACCTGAGGAAGATTATTCTGATAGAGAGAAGGAATTGATCCTGCGCCATGAACTGACACATATAAAAAACGGAGACCTTATCATACAGTTTTTATCTAATGTTTTATGTGTTGTATACTGGTGGAATCCTGCAGTATATCTGTTTAGGAAGAATCTGGAACAATACTTTGAACTCCGTTGTGACGGAACGGTTACTTCCGGGATGTCGAAACAGGGGCTTGCTGAATACCTTGAAATCCTTCTCAAGATATACAAAAATGGAAATGGTAATGTAGGCGACTCTGCTATAGGTGTAATAGAGGACTATAGCATCGGCGGGAAAGAATTAAAGGAAAGGTTTGAGCGTCTGTCTAAAAACATAGAAAGAACAAGCAAGCGTTATATAGGCAGAGTTGCAGCATTTATGCTAGCTGCCGGACTGCTTATAATGTCATATTCTTTTATAATACAGTCGGACTATCCTGCACCTGAGATGGAAGAAGGTTCTACCGAAGTGACTCCGGAAAATGCCTATGTTGTACGCCAGAAAGATGGCTCATATACTCTTAGGATGGATAGTGGATTTCAGACAGATATAAGCGAGAAATCTGCAGAAATGCTTATAGAAGATGGTTTTGCACTTATAGAAGAATAACATACTTTATGAAATAGATTATCGTAATTCTTTGGAGGTATATATGGAGTCTATCAGTTCAGTAGGAAGAGGATATTATAACTATTATCATGATACGAGCAGGTATGAAACTCCGGACGGAAAGGCCAAAACCGCTTGGTATGACAGAGATCTGACAACAGAAGAGATTGGGAAGAACAATGCGGGGGTACTGAATAAGGACTATCAGTGTGCAGATCTTTGTCGTAAATTGGCAGATGCTTATCAGAGCATAGCGGAGTCCAATAGAGCAAAGTATTCCACCGCTCAGGAAGTAAAAGATGCGGTTTGGGCAAAGTATACCGCGACGGGTGAGTATAGTGCTTACAGTCATGAGGAACGTGCGGCAATGGCACGTAATGAGATTCACATGACTCTGTTTGGTACAATAGATAATTGGAATAATGATCCTCATCTGAAAGGAACCGTGTCAAAGAACACACATAATGGTTCAAATGAAACAGAGAGCAGAGCTTTCAATATAAAAACGCTTGGGGCACAGTTCATGAATCTTTGGAATAATAATGGGATAGATACCTCGAAGGTCAACGGTAGTAGTTTTTTGTTCTGTATAAACGGAATGAATCTGCAAGCTACTATAACTCTTTTGAATGGTGAAAAGCAGGATTCGGGACTCCTTGATTTGATGACTAAGGCTTTAAATTCAAATGAAAATGCCTCCAATCTGTTTTACAATTTGCTGTATGACGCAAACAAACAAGGTATCTTGCCGCATGACAGCCTGGCAAAATGGAAACTGTACAGTAATTTTAAAGAGATTACGGGGCTTGATATTACCACATTTAAGCAGACGGAAAAAGGGTTCGTGGATAATAACGGTGTGACGGCAAAGGAAATATTTAAGGAATCCCTTAAATCTACTACGAAGGTGCCGGCTGAGTTTAAAGGTGCGGCATATGAATATTTTGAGCAGCAGGAAAAAGAGGCAATGAAATATGATATTTCTAAAGTCCCTGATCTGAACCTTTCGATGGAATACAGAAATGGATATGTATATTTGAATGGGGATCAGAAACATATAGATTATTGTGTATAGAAAAAAATAGTGTGAAATAATAAGATTCGGAGGATGTTCTATGGGAATCAATCTATATGGAAATTTAAGTGATTTCAGCTACCGGCCTGCTGAAGTCAACCTATTTGAAATGGTTAAGAAACAGGAAACTCAACCTGTTAGGTTTTGTGATACTGAAGCCGGGAAAAATATGCCGGAAATTAAACTCAGCATATCGGAAGAAGGACTAAGGGCTTTACATGGAAACAAATTTCCCGGAAGTACAGACATAAGGGCTGAGCAGGAACGGCTTAAGTTTTACTCTGAGCATCAACCTATTGACAGCTTTCAGAATCAGCTATCTAAAGGAATGCAGGAGGAACTGACAAAGTTTAAAGCCGAGAATCCAAATAGAGAGATAACCATCAGTGATAAGGAAAGGGCACTTGTAAACAGCTTCAAATCAATTGCTGACGAAATAGTTGCCGGATATGAATCTGGTACAAGAATTAGATTTGTTCAGGATTCAAATTCAGAAGACGGATACAGTAAGCTTACTAAAACAGATGAACTTATGCTTCTTAAGCAGGAATTCGAAGATTTTGCTGAATCAAAGTTCGGGCTAAAACGACAAAAAGAGTCTGAGGAAGTAGCAAGGGTTATTAATAGTTTCCAAAGTGTTAAGGCACGAATTGGCAGTTCGGATATGAAAACTTATACTCCGGAAAAGATCCCGGAAGGTTTTGTTAAAAAACTCCAAGACAAAGCCGGAGGGTATATTTCAGATGCTTTTGATGCCGATGTAAGTAAAACACTTTCTGTTACTTCTTCCGGAATTAAACAGTTAGATCGTACGGAAAAGGAAGAAATTATAGCAAAATCAACGGTTGAGCTTTCAGGTGCATACACAATATTTAACCTTAGCGACTCTGAAGCGTGTATCCTCAAGAGTTTCAGACTGGAGGAGTACTATGATATTCGCGGAAGAATGAAAAATGAAGACACGGATTCCTATAATAATCTTCTGAAAGAGGAAGAAGCAGCTAATAAGAATCCTGATCCAAGTGCAAAGTTCAAGGTATATGCTAAAGCATACAATTGGGCTTATGGGGATATATTTGATAAGATCCATAAAGAGAATCCGGAAGTCGATATATATGTTAAGTCTGCCGGAACTCCCGAATCTCATAATTATCAGATGAGGAACAACAGAACGTCTATTGTCCTTTCAACAGACGAGATAAAACTTCTTCAGTCGGACAAAGATATAGACAAAGATGATCGGGATAAACTCTGGAATTCAATCTTAGAAATAATAAAAGCATAAAACCATCTCCAAATAAAGACGAACAGCATCTTCCATCATAAATTAGGAGGCCATAATGGTAATCAAGTCAGTTAATGAAATTTTATATGGTGTAAAGACCGATATACCCGGTTCAAAGAATGCAAAACGAGTGGTAGTGGAGTCTGGCATTACCTTAGATGCAATACAGAGTGGAAGCATCAATATTGATGGGGATACCTTTGAGCTTTCTGACGAAGTCAGGGAGGCAATGAAGGAAGCCTTCGATAAATCAATGGAAGAGAATGCCAGAATTGCTGAGATGAATGCTGCAGCTCATAACATGGTGGTAGCCGAACAGCAGGGGGATGCTATTAAGTCCGTAATGGAGGATCAGGCAAAAGCTATTGAGATCGCCGGCAGGATAGCTAAAGGTGGTCGGGTTCCTCCAGAAGACGAGGCCTTCCTTTTAGAGAATAATCCTGATATGTATAAGCTGGCTAAACTTGCAGCCATGCATGCAAAGGAACATGAAAAGTACAAAACAGCTCTTGAAGAAAAAGAGCCGAAAGAGTATGATTATGAAAAAGGTCAGGACAATACCATGCACCGGGTAGCTGTTGAAATAAGCACTGGCGATTCGGGAGCGGAAATTACAGGCGTTTTAGAGGTTTCTGTTGAAAAAACGTCTGATTAATTTCAATATATCATCACGGAAGGGAGGTGTGTCAGGTGATAAGATTCAATACCACAAACTATGGGAGCCTGTTTGGGTACAGTGGATACAGTTCAAACAGCTATTCGAATACTCTTTACAGTGGTCTTTCCCAATTGTCAAGTGTTAAGAGCGGAGCTTACTCAAAGGCCTTGAAGGCTTTGTATGGTAAGAACAAAGATACTTCGAATTACGCTTCTTCTGTTCTGAAGAATTCTAAATACAAGTATGATGTTGATTCCGAACTTAGCGGTGTAAAAAGGGAAAGCGGAGAGCTTGCCGAATCTGCCAAAAAGCTAAGCAGTACCGGCAAGAACGATCTATTTGCTGATAAAGAAAAGTATGATCCGGATGCTGCATATAAGGCTGTAAGTGACTTTGTGACAAACTACAATGAAACCATTACAGCCGCTGATAAACTGGG
>JAEEKN010000324.1 GCA_016282435.1 Lachnospiraceae bacterium
AAGAACAGCATGAGAGTGTTTTCGGAGACCTATCCTTATGCCTGCGAGACAAGCTTATATGTGAATAAGATAAGAGAGTTCTTAAACTATGAGCCGAAGGTTGTATCGAAGGAGAATCTCATACCGGAAAACAAAGCAAAAGAGATCGAGCTTGATAAGGTATCCTTTGCATACAGGAAAAATAAGGATATGCTCATAAAGGACATGGACCTTCATATAAAGCCGGGTGAAAAGATAGCGCTTGTAGGTTATAACGGTGCCGGAAAAACAACACTGGTGAAACTCTTAATGAGACTTTATGACACCAAGGGCGGCGTGATAAAAGCAGACGGCAGGGATATCAGGGATTATGATGTAAAGAAGTACCGCGATACCATCGGTACGGTATTTCAGGATTTCCAGATATTTGCAGGAACTGTAAAAGAAAATGTAGTGCTGGATGTGGCAGACGGCATCGAAGATGACGGTGTAAGAAAGGCACTTTCACAAAGCGGACTTATGGAACGTATCGACAGGTTCAAAAAAGGCCTTGGTACGGATCTTACCACAGAGTTTTCCAAGGAGGGCGTAAACCTATCCGGCGGCGAAAGCCAGAAGCTTGCGATATCAAGAGTGTTCTATAAGGATGCGGGACTTATGATACTTGATGAACCTTCGAGTGCGCTCGACCCGATAGCGGAATACCAGCTGAATCATGCCATGATCGAAGCTACCGGGGATAAAACGGTCATATTCATATCCCACAGACTCTCAACCACTCGTATAGCCGACAGGATCATCATGCTTGAAAAAGGCAACATCGTAGAGCAGGGAACGCACGAGGAGCTGCTCTCCCTGAACGGCAAATATGCCCAAATGTGGAAGGTACAGGCAGGCGCCTATATCGCAGTGTGATTTCGGACTAGGGTGTATGTGGGGTGTGGGCCTGGGGGACGGGGTTAGTGGTCCATTTCTTACAAAAATGGACCACTAACCCCGTCCCCATGGTCCCCAAAAAAACGAGAGAGTAATTATCACAGATGTACTTGGCACCTTTTTGAAGTGACTATAAAAATGTTTGATAAAGAATAAAAATGGCTCTAAAAATGTTGAAAACAAGATAAAAATGACTCTGAAAATGTTGACAAGCATATAAAAGTGTTGTAGAATCTATACAGAATCGCAAAGCGTAATGAGAGGTTTTTATGATATATTTAAAAAGAAAGATAGATGGTTACCTGGAAAGCTGGTTTTTTGATAAAGAAAAAAAACCACTAATAATAAAAGGTGCCAGACAAACGGGGAAAACCAGGTCGATCAGGAGATTCGCAAATTCTTATTATGAAAAAAATGTAGAGATAAACTTTGTTGAAAAACCACAGTTTAAAACCATTCTCGAAAACGGATATGCTACAGAGGATATCATTAAAAATATCACTAGAATTGATCCGCAGTTAATGTTTGTCCCCCGTAAAACTTTGATTTTCTTTGATGAAATACAAGCATATCCGGATATTGTGACATCATTGAAATTCTTTTCCGAAGATGGCAGATTTGATATTATCTGCAGCGGTTCTCTTTTAGGAATTAATTACAAACAGATAGAAAGCATCAGTGTTGGGTACAAAACAGATTATGAAATGTATTCTTTGGATTTTGAAGAATTTTTGTGGGCTAAAGGCTATGACGATACGTTAAAATATGATTTGTTGGAACATATGGCAGATGATAAGCCGTTTAATGATTCAACAATGAAAACACTGACTAACTTATTTACGGATTATGCTATATTGGGCGGAATGCCTGAAGTAGTGGCACGGTATTATGAGACAAATACATTTACCGGAACACATGAATTGCAGAAACAAATAATATCTGCTTACAGGGAAGATATCAGAAAATATGCTGATGGAGCTGACCAGACAAGGATTACCAGAGTATTTGACGCTGTGCCCGTACAGTTATCAAAAGAAAATAAAAAGTTCCAGATATCTAAGGTGGCATCAGGTGCCAGATTTCACGACTATGGAGGGTGTATAGACTGGCTCCAGGATGCAGGTATAGTAAAGAAATGTTATTGCTTAAATTTTCCAGAATTACCGCTTAAGGGTAATTATGATGATACTAAGTTTAAGCTTTATATGTCAGACACAGGATTATTGACAGCTATGTTAGATGAGGAATCTCAAGAAAATTTGAGAGCAAATAAAAATTTGGGTATATATAAAGGCGCTATATATGAAAGCATAGTTGGGGAAGCTTTTTATAAACAGGGATATGGATTGTTTTATTACAAAAGGGAGGATGGTACATTAGAAGAAGATTTTTTTATCAGAGATACTGAAAATCTGATTCCTGTCGAAGTTAAAGCGCGTAAAGGAACTTCGCAGTCGTTGCGTTCTTTGATAAACAGTGAGAAATATTCTGATATCAGGTGGGGAATTAAGCTTTCTATGAATAATATAGGATTTGAAAACAATATCATGACGATTCCTTATTTTTGTACTTTTTTAATGAAGGAGTGGATCAAGGATAAGCAGATAATAAGTCGATAAATAATAAGCCGACAGGAAATGGTTAAGGAGTAAATATGGAGAAGAAAAAATTCGTTCTGGATATTCATATGAATGACTATACTGGGCAGTATGAGGAAAAACAGTCATATTCGGAAGATGCGATATGCACAAGCGGGAGGGAGACTGTCTCTCTCAACGGGGAATGGCATTATGCTGTTGATCAGTATGATACTTGTCTGCGGCAGAAATGGTTCCGTGAGATATACAGGGACCAGAAGGGATTTACATTACCGGTGGATTATTCTTTTGACGAATGGCCTGTGATGGAGCTGCCTTGCTGTTGGAATACAAAGCAGCCCGAATATCTGCTTTATGAAGGCAGTATGGTATTTACCAGGACCTTTGACTGTGAGATAAAGGAAAACG
>JAEEKN010000325.1 GCA_016282435.1 Lachnospiraceae bacterium
CCGGTCATGGCTATACGGCAAAGTATCTGAGCAGGTCCGTGAGGTGTATAGAATTCTCCGGCTTTCTTTCCGGTCTCGGATGCAAACTGTCCTATCAGATATTCATAAGCATTTCCCAGGACATCGCCCTTTGTATGTATGAGGTCAGCTCCATCCAGGACTCTTAGTACTTCGGCTATCGTCGCACTCTGTTTCTGGTCACCGGTTCCAAGTCTATTTGAATACAAGTCAACATCAGCAAACAAACCATTAAACAATGTGTCACTTTCCTGTATGCGGTTGAAGGCAGATTGTAGTTTTTCTCTGTTAAAAGTGTTGTTCTTAACATCCTTAAGGATGCTTACGTATGTCATATCCGGATCAAGCGTATAATGAAGTGAATTCTTTAATTCCGCAAGGAGATCTTTGGCATCATCAGTTTTCATTACTGCCTCGTACTCTGCCAATGCTTCTTCCAGACTTTCAGGTGTGCTGTCATTTAACAGATCATATACCTTTTCGAGATATGAATCTGAGAGATATTTATAGAAAACAAGTCCAAGAAGATATGTCTTGTACTCATTTGCATCCATTTTTCCACGAAGTACATCTGCTCCGCTCCATAATACCTGTAGTAAGTCCTTACTGTCAGCCATAGCTGTTCTCCTTTATACTTCTGCGTTAATGATTTGTAATAATTTCAATATCGAAACTCTTTATTTATACTTAACCTTCCATAGATCCTCATAATCGTTCAGGAATACTTTCAACGCCTTATGAGCCTTTGAATTCTTCTTTACATAGATGACTGCATCATCGTTATTTGTAATCCTGGCTTCAATTTCAAAGTTATCAGGCAGGGTGAACTTATCAAGTTCTGTATTGTCAAATGCACCCCAGTCCACAATCTTTATATCCTGCGGCAGAACGCAGCTTCCGTCACCGTACTTTATACCGCCGGGAGTAGTTACGAGGTGAAGTTTCGTATTATTAAATGCACGCTGTCCGATCTCGTTCAATCCGTCAGGGAGCTGGATAGTCTCGAGTGGTGTATTTTCGAACGCACCTACCCCGATTTTCTTCAGGGTATACGGAAGTATGATATTTTCAAGTGCAGAATTAGCAAATGCACACATATCTATCTCTTCAATACCTTCGGGAAGATATATCTCTTTTAGACTTTTTGTTTGAGCAAAACATGACATGCCTATTTTCTTCAGCTTATTTCCGGTGAATTTTACAGATTCCAAGCTTTCTGCACCCATGAATCCACCAACACCGTTATATCTCTGTCCCCCCAGAACTTCCAGATTTTCAGGCAGTACTATGGATTTAAACCTACGTCCTTTCATAAAGGCAGTAAGCTTTTTCAACGTAGAAGGAAGTACTACTTCTATCGGATCTGTAGTTCCCATAGAATCCATGTCTATGGCACCATCAAGTTCTTCTACGCCTTCCGGTATCACTATCCTTTTTAGTTCATTTTCCGAACCAAATGAACAGCTTATAACCTTAACATCCGGGAATACTATTTCTTCCTTTCTCTCGCTCTGCCAGTTGCCATAACTGTTTATGAATCTATCATATGTATCTATCCATATGCATACATCGTTTATGCACAGATATTTAGGACACTTTGAATAATCATCACCGTTGTCCAGAGTGTAAGTATAAAAACCGTTACCGTTCATATCGTATACATAGAACTTACCCCGTGCAAATTCGTACCAGGCAGTATATTCCAAACTGTTATAAGATACATAATGTACGGTATCGGGATAATTAAAATCCTTTAATTTTTTGCAGTACTGGAATGCAGCATCGCTTATCCTCTCCACACCTTTTTCTAGGGTTACGCTGGTAAGTTCTGCACAATCTGAAAATGCTTCTGTAGGAATCTCTTTCAGTGAACCCGGGATTGTGATGCTTTGAAGCTTTGTCTTTGAAAAGGCAAACTGCCCCATCTTCTCGAGGTTTTCTCCCATGTCAATGCTAGCTATAGAAGTATCATAAAAAGCATATTCATCGATATATTTTACATTTGAAATGTTAATGGATGTCAGCTTCTCACACTGACCGAATGCATTGTAACCAACAGAGTCAAGCTTTGAATTCGTTCCGTCTACGGTTTCGAGCACTGAACAGAACTCAAATGCACCGTCACCTATTTTTTCTATACCTGCAGGCAACTTTACACTTTTAAGATTTATACACCATGAAAAACATGAATTCTCCACTGTCTTCAGTTTCTTAGGTAATGTCACTTTTTTCAGGGATTCACAATAAGAGAATGCAAGTTCGCCGATTTTTTTGATATTTGAAGTAAACTTTACCGAAGTCAGGCTTTTGCACATACTAAAAGCACTGTTTCCTATTTCCTTTAGCGCCTTGTTGAATTTTACCGTTTTCAGACTTTCACATCCGCCAAATGCTGACTCACCAATTACTGTCACTTTTTTACCCAGATCTATCTTTTTAAGTGAAGTACAGTTTGCAAGCATGGCCCAAGGTATCTTCTTCAAACTGTTTGGGATATTAATAGACTTTAAGCTATAACAATTTGCAAATGCGGTACTGCCTATCTCATTTATGGAGTTGGCCAGCTTTACAGTCGTGAGGTTTTCGCATGAATAAAAAGCGTCTTCTCCTATATATGTCACGCCTTCCTTTATCTCAACGCTTTTTAGTCCGGGATGTCCATAAAAAGACCAGTCATTTATGCCTATTACGTCATAATCTTTTTTATAATACTGAACAGTAGCAGGGATGACGAGTTTTGTAACATTATCCCTGGCTCCTGCAGCGTATACATTACCGTGCTTCGTTCCTTCGGGCTTCTTCGTTATGATATACCATACGTGGTTGTCTTCAAAGTAATCATAGGAGTCACTGGCAGGTCCACCCGAATGCCAGCTCGGGCTGTCTCCCGCATAAAGTCCCTTATAAGGTAAGATAAGAGCAAATGCCAACAATACCAACAATAGACTTGCGATCTTTAATCTCATATGAACCTCCTCCATATTGTACAAAACCCCAATTAATTCTAGTACTGTGTACATCAGAAAAGTTTACAATTCTTGATACGCTTTATTCAAAATTTATTTCCTTCACTAATGAATTTTGTTAAATTTATATGTTTAATCCCATTTCTTTGCTGAAGTAAAGGATCTAAAGTAGCAACATACTTCGGATAATTATCCTTGATACACTCCAAAGGTTTATATTCTCTATCTTCGGTCTCTTTAGAAAGAGCAATGGTATAAGATACCTGAACATAACTATAATTCATATTACTGTCACGTAATATGAAATCACATTCAAGATTACCGATTCTTCCAACGCTTACAGAATAATCAAGTGATTTTGCATATATATATGTTATATTCTCTAAGACAGGTCCATAATTTATTCGGTTGTCTGTATTTTGAGCAAAATAAAAACTTAAATCGGCAAGATAGTATTTTTTTTCTCCGTTGAGTGATTTTTTTGATTTCATATCAAATCTTGGACATTCATAAAGAATCTTCGCATCAAGCAGAGCCTTTATATATCTTGCAACAGTAGCTTCACTTATTGGTGTTCCTGTTCCTGATATAGCCTTTGTAAGGCTCTTTAAGCTCGTAATAGCTCCAAAATTATTAATCACATATTTCTGTAAAGTTTCAAAGGTGCTCTTATTACGTATCTTTAACCTTTTACGAATATCCTTCTCAAATATCTCCTGGATAACACTTTCAACATACCTTCTCTTTGCCATCATACTATCAAGTGTAATTGTCCTAGGAAATCCACCTTCAAGAATATAATTCTGCATCTCCTCGGATCGTTCAGTCGAAATGCTTTTCCCATAAAAAGCCTTCATATCCTCATACTCTTCAAAGGAAAGCGGAAACATCTCAAACTCTATATAACGTCCGGTTAGTTTAGTCATAAGTTCTCCGCTAAGTAAATACGAATTTGAGCCCGTTATAAAAATAGACCACTCGCCTGTACTTCTAAATCCGTTGAGGACAATTTCAAATCCGTCTACGTTCTGAACTTCATCAATAAAAAGATATTTCTTATCAGAAGAATCGAACGATTTTTCTATTAGATCTTTAAGTTGATCAGCTTTTTTTATATAATTATATTCAGAACTGTCAAGATCATAGTAAAAAATCAAGTCTTTAGAAATACCACTTTCTTTCAGTTCCTTAGATATAGTCTCCATAAGACATGACTTACCACATCTTCTAACCCCTGTTATAACTTTTATTATATCAGTTTCATGATAAAAATCCCTAACTTTTCTCAGATAATTCTCTCTCGGGTACCATTCTACGTTTTTTTCCATTTATACTTCTCCAAAATATGTTGATAACCATGAATATTTTATAGGCTTTTCAGACATACTCAAAATGAATTTGTATTTTTGCTCTCAGTGATAGTCAAAGTCACCTCGAAAACACCTTCAGCGTTTCCTCGGTAACAAAACGATGCTTCGCATCTTCTGTTTTGTTATATTAACATATTTATTAAAAAAAATCAAGTTAACGTTAGCGTTTTTTAAATTTTAAAGAAAACGCCAACGTTAACTTTTGATAAACCGCTGATTTTTTTACATTATAACAGACTATTTTTCAAAAAATATTTCAATATTTAAGCAGCTTTAGAATAATCGATTACAGAAATTTCCATAAGTAATTCTTTTGCCGCATTTACAATTTTCTCCAAATTTGCTGAAACTTCATCAGTAAAAATGACTTCTCCGCAAATCGGACACTCAAGGCATGGAACATTTCGAATTACAATAATACCTCCTTTATATTCTACTGTAAATGTAGTACTGGTTTTGATTTTGTTATCAGAAAAACATGCATTGCACATATTATCTCTCCTCTTTAACAAAGTACCATCCCATTGTTCTTTATAATGTATCAAATATGCACATTCCACCCTGTATCTATCTTTTTCTTTACTTTTGCCATGGTCTTTTTATCAAGTTCGGGCCAGTCCACTACTTTTTGAGCGTTATCAATCACCAGATGTGCTTTCTCAGCACATAGAGCCAGAGGTGTATCAGCCAGAGAGTCCGAGTAGAAGTTATCTATCACCGGGAATCCGTTGTCTATCATATATCTGGCTTTTCCTTTGGCAAACATCAGATTATCGATTATAACACCAAATTCACGGTCATA
>JAEEKN010000326.1 GCA_016282435.1 Lachnospiraceae bacterium
GATATCCCCCACCTCTTAGCGTAGCGAAGGTGGGGGGAGATCTTCGTTTCAGGCGGGGTTCAAGCCCCGACTGAAATGAGATGCGGAGCATCGTTTTGTTACCGAGGAAACGCTGAAGGCGTTTTCGAGGTGACTTTGACTGGAAATTAAAGTTTTTTCGATACTTCTGCGCAGGCATCCATGGCTTCTATCAGGGAGCTTCTGAATCCCAGGTCTTCAAGTACGCGTACCGCTTCGATTGTGGTTCCGGCAGGAGAACATACCATGTCTTTAAGCTCTGCGGGATGCTTGCCTGTTTCAAGGACCATCTTGGCACTTCCGTAAACAGCCTGTGCTGCGAACTTGTATGCCATGGCTCTGGGCATTCCGAGCCTTACGGCACCGTCTGCCATAGCTTCTATCATAAGGAAAACATATGCGGGTGAACTTCCCGATACGGCTACCACAGCATCCATGAGGGATTCGGGTACAACAGCTGCTTTT
Source organism: Lachnospiraceae bacterium (assembly GCA_016282435.1). Taxonomy (GTDB): domain Bacteria; phylum Bacillota; class Clostridia; order Lachnospirales; family Lachnospiraceae; genus RUG11977. The sequence continues at coordinate 484 of JAEEKN010000326.1, forward strand.
CCGAGTGAAGAAAGAATCTCAAGTGCTTTCTCGAGGTCATCCTGCTCAACTTTTGTATTGGGACAAACGCCGGTCATTCCTTCTCCTACGAGGGCAGGGGTGTTGGGCATGGTACGGATGATCTTGAAGCTCTTGCCGGCTGCTGTCTCGAACCATTCAATGCTTTTGCCTGCAACTATGGATATGAAGAGTTTCTCGTCATCGATGTCAAGCTTTATTTCTTCAACAACACGGGAGATGACCTGGGGCTTTACCGCAAATATGATAATGTCGGATTCCCTGACAGTCTCTCTGTTGTTTTCTGTAACTCTGATCCCGTATGCCAACTGGGCTTTATCACGTTCTGCCTTGACGGGGGACGAACAGATGATATCTTCGCCTTCTATCAGGCCCTTTTTCACAATGCCGCCGATAATGGCACTTGCCATATTTCCTGCTCCTATAACACCAAGCTTCATATTTTCCTCTTTTCTGCCCTTTTGGGACTGTGATTTTTCCGGTATAAGAATTCTTCACTCTGCCGATACGCTGGTGACGGAGTGGCGCTCATATCGATTGTCTATAGTATATAACAAAAAAGTGAAAAGGTCAAACAGAAAGTCTTTGACCTCTCATTTTTTTTGTGGTATTATTTCTTATAGGATTCATGGGAGATATGATTACTTTAAATGGTGATCACAGGACAGTTACGGAAAGGCTACGGTTGGCAGCAGATAAATGGAGTTTATACATATTGATGATATAGGGAAACAGGAACTGGAGGTATACACTAAGCTTAATGAAGTTCAGTTGTACCGGTATTTTGAACCTGAGATAGGCGTGTTTGTGTCGGAAAGTGCCAATGTGGTGCTGAGGGCGCTGGAGGCAGGATATGAGCCCATATCGCTTCTCGTTGAAGAGCAGCGGCTGGAAAAAGAAGCCCGACCGGTGATAGACATGATAGAAACTTTATATCCCGGTGATAACGGGATAAAAGTATATATAGCAGACCATGATACTGTGAAGGACCTTACGGGCTATGCACTGGTGAGAGGTCTGTGGGCAGTGCTCAGGAGGAAACCTCTTGAGGGAATGGACAATTTTCTTGAAGGAAAAAGAAAAGTCGCAGTCCTTTATGATATAATGAATCCGACTAACGCCGGGGCTATCATCAGATCGGCTGCCGCGCTGGGAGTTGACGGAGTCATACTTACGAGCAGTTCTGTGAACCCATTGTCGCGCCGCTCTGCAAGGGTCAGCATGGGTAATGTTTTTCAGGTTCCCTGGACTATGGCTCTTCCGGAGGAGTCAGAAGGAACCGCTCTGATAGATTTTTTAAGGAAAAAAGGGTTTGTGACCGCAGCTATGGCTTTGTCCGATAACTCTGTATCAGTGAGTGACGGGAGACTGAAAGAAGCGGAGAAACTGGCCATAGTACTCGGAACCGAGGGTGACGGGCTCCCGAAGGATGTGATATCCGCATGTACATATACGGTAAAAATACCGATGTACCATGATGTGGATTCTCTGAATGTAGCTGCGGCGAGTGCAGTGGCATTCTGGGAGATCCTGGGAGAACACAGAGGAAACTGATGCGGGAAAAACGCATCAAAATAGGAGATATAAAGCTATGAAAATTATGATTGCATCGGATATACACGGATCTGCATTTTACTGCAGGAAGATGCTTGAGGCATACAAAAGAGAGAATGCCTGCCGGATGGTTCTTCTGGGTGATATTCTGTATCATGGTCCGCGAAACGATCTGCCCGAGGAATATGCTCCGAAGGCAGTGATAGAGATGTTAAATGAGTTTAAGGACGAGATATATTGCGTAAGAGGAAATTGTGAGGCGGAAGTGGATCAGATGGTGCTGAAGTTTCCGGTGCTGGCTGAGTATGCCCTGATACCTTGCGGGGAGAGGATGATATTTGTTACTCACGGACATGTGTTTAACAAGGAGAACCTGCCGCCTATGAAGAAAGGCGATATTCTCCTTCACGGGCACACACACATTCCCGCATGTGAAAGGATAGGAGATGTATTCTATATGAATCCGGGTTCGGTGTCGATACCCAAGGAGAATACTCCTCACGGATATATGATACTTGAGGATGAGCGGTTTGTATGGAAAACTCTGGATGGGGAAGTATATATGGAATCTGACGAATTATAAAGGAGGTGGGGTCCTGTGAATATTTGGAAAAAGATAATCTGCACACTGGTCATAACGGCACTGATGCTAAATTCGGGATTTATACCTGTCGGTGCCGTGGATATCTATGTTCCTGACAGTATAGAAGGATATGAGAAGGATTTTGATTTTTATACAAAAACAGCCGATATGATATCAGAATACTGGGAGGATGACTACTTTGACGTTTTGAGCTATACGGAGGATGACGGAGCATGTCTGATAGACGGAGAATGGTATATTTCCGTGAAGTCGTTCTGCGGGGATGCAGGGATAGAGTATACACGAAACGGAAAAAGTTTTACCATATCTACGGATGAGTTCTCGTGGAAATGCAAGATCAATAAGACTACTTCGGATATAGACGGAGAAAAATACAAGTTTGAAAATAAACCTGTAAAGAAGAATGGCAGGTATATGATCAATGCCGAGGAATTTGATGAGAATTCATGCTTCGAGATAGAAGAGGATGAATCAGGTATAACCGTAAGCAGGCCTTACCAGATGAAGAGACTGATAGTGGAGACCGGCGGGAAAAAGATATCACCCAAATCCTATGGGGCTGTAAATTATGTAAAACATGGTAATACCTATATCCTGCAGTTTGGAACAGAGAAGGATACTGAGGCTGCGTTAAAGAAGCTGTCATCAAAAAAGACGATAGTAAGTGTTGAGCCTGACAGATATATCTCCATGATCGAACCGGATACGGTCCTTAAAGATTCAGGGACAAACGATTACAGTTACTCATCCGGGGGCTACGATAATTACACTTATGGTTCCGACTGGAATGTAAGCATGTTGGGATCCGATATTTACGGAGCCAGGATCAATTCGGCAGGGATAAAGAGAAGTGCGGTTGTTGCTGTTGTAGATACGGGAATCGACTATACTCACAGTTACCTGAACAGCTCGATAATCTCGAAGGGTTACGATTTCGTAAACAATGACTACGACGCATATGATGACAACGGACATGGAACCCATGTAGCAGGTATAGTCCATAATGTCACAGGCGGAACCGATGTGAAGCTCCTCCCTATAAAGGTATTGTCCGGACAGGGCAGCGGAACGACACTGGCTGTAGCCAACGGCATAATTTATGCTGCAGAATGCGGAGCTGACGTCATAAACCTGAGCCTCGGAGGCGCATCTTACGGTACAGGGCATTATGAGGATCAGGCTATAGAAAAAGCTATATCACTCGGAAGCTGTGTAGTGGTGGCGGCCGGAAACGATAATTCGGATACGGCATATGAGTGTCCGGCGCATAATACATCGGCCATAGTGGTAGCTGCGATTGATTCGGGATATAATAAAGCATATTTCTCAAATTACGGAAACAGTGTGGACCTGGCAGCTCCCGGGGTGAATATCAGAAGTTCAGTACCGGGCGGAGGATACGAATCATGGTCGGGTACTTCGATGGCTACTCCGCATGTGAGCGGGCTCGCAGCTCTTCTCAAGATCGTATATCCTTCAGCGACGAATGCTGAAATAGAAAAGAAACTTGAAGCTTGCGCAAAGGATCTGGGTTCGGATGGATTTGATATATACTACGGATACGGAGTACCATATCTTGGAGATCTTCAGGTAGAAGATGAAGGTGATGTAACTCCTACAGAGGTACCTTATCCTACATGGGAGCCGGATTATCCGACGATGACTCCTACCGTGACACCTACGGAGACACCGACATGGAGCCCCTGGCCTGACTGGGATTGGGATTGGCCCACATCAACCCCTGTAGAACCTACGCCGGTAATTACCACAACACCGGTGATCACGTCAACACCTATAGTAACGACAACTCCCGTGGTCACACCGAAACCTACGACCGCACCTACGGCTACACCAAAGCCCACGGCTACACCTAAACCCACGGTTACACCTAAACCTACGGTTACACCTGTAGTTACCGAGCCTCCGGTGATAACAACACCCCCTTATTCCTCCGGTAATTTAAGCTGTAACATCAGTTCTTCTTCGAGTTCGGTAAACGGTAAGAAAACCGTTACTATCAGCATAGTGACCGGAGACGGGATAGCAACAGTGGATGTAAAAGCTTCCGACGGAACGCATTATGAGCTGAAGAATGAAGGAGCCGGAATAAACAAGAAGATAAGCCTGTCCGGGAACAACATCACTTTTGAGATAAAAGCTTATGATTACAACGGAAATGTGGTATCTTCCAGTACGGGCTGATGAAACTGAGCAGTTTACGTGATTGCCTGCAGAAAGGTGGTAGAAAAATCACAGGGTATAAGCAAAAAGTGAGTAAAATAAGTTAAAATTTTTCTTGTATATCTGACCTCCATATATTAAAATAGTAATGTAAATTTTAATGTATGGGGGTTTTTCTTATGAATGAAATGCCTGTTATCACAAAGATGAAAAGCGGGTCGTGCTGGGAGCACACTTTTGAGAGGTTCAGTGCGGTATGCTACGTACCGGAGAACGATAAGGATGATGAGCTGTTGAACTACGGTTTTGTTGCTCCCTTCCTTTTGGTTTTTGCACCGAAGAAGTTTACGTTTGAAGAAGCTGCAGACTATGCCGGGGAGAAGGGATTTGAGGCATTGGCAAAGGATTTTGCGTCAAGCGTAGTGTTTATCTATCCGACTTCAGCAGACGGATGGAAGGACGCCGATCCCAAGATTTTTGATGAAATCCTGGAGAATTCGAGAATAAACCAGTATTATAAAGACGGAGTGGCTATCTGTAAGAACCGTTTTACAGGCGGTATAGACGGATATCATATAAGAGGAGCATTGTTTAGAACCAATCTGTACGGATATGGTGAGTCGGCGGACTTTATCGCAAAGAACTACTTAAAGCACTTTAAGGGACAGGGATTGTGGTTTAAGGATGCGGACAGTGCAGCCGTAACATGCATACTGGAGAATCTGTCCGTGATACCGCAGGTAGAAGCGGATGATATTCCTGTGATATCTGTAGGAAACAGCGAAGAGATAAACGCCGTGTTAAAGGAAAAAGCAAAGTATGTTTTGATAAAGGATAAGGCCGATGTAAGGGCTGACTTCTATGCTTTTTCAAGAAAGTTCAGGCGTATGCTGGGTATTCTGGAACTTGATCCCGACTTAGAAGGTGAAGGCATGGTGATCGAACCCGGTAGCGAGACGCTCAAAACAGGTCCCGACAACATGGGTGATGACAAAGGAACTGAAGAACACAGAGTGGGATATTTTGCTTTCTATAACAAGGGCATATTCGATAACGGTCCGGCACCTCTGCTCCTGGCGTTCCACGGCGGCGGAGACAGTGCGTTCTACATCTCATACATATCGGGCTGGGCAAATATAGCTCACAGGCATAACTTCCTGCTGGTAGTGATAGAGCATCATCTGAACAGTACGGCTACCGATATGACGGGACTTATAGAGAGATTAAAAGAAAAGTACAATATAGATACAACCAGGATATACTGCAGCGGGTTCTCGATGGGCGGCTGCAAGAGCTGGGATTTCATAGGTGAATACCCTTCGTATCTGGCAGCGGCAGCACCTATGGATGCTACATTTGAGGTTGGACGCAATGTATTCGGTCAGGATTCTGCGTATGAGCTGAACACAACCGTTCCGGTTCCCTGTTTCTATGCGGGCGGGGAAGTGACACCTCTTCCTGAACTTCCGTTCCAGGCTCAGAAGTGTCTCGACAGGATAAAGTACATCTTAGAGCTCAACGGCGCTGTATCTGCCTGCAACAGTACAGACAGTGCCGCTACCGAGAGTGCAAAGAAGCTGCTGGATAACGGTATAAAGTCAAAACTGGCAGACGGAATCAGCAGAAAATATGATGTGGTACTCGAAAACAAGGACAACTGGGAGAATAAGATCTGGGGCATAAACGGGGACTATTCGTATAAAACCTTTGACGACAACAGAAATGCAACGCTTACAATAGAACTCTTTAAGAACGGTGAGGGTAAGTGTTATAATGCACTCGGAAGCATCTCGGACCAGGGACATGAGTGCAGGGAGCATACTTGTGAGAACGCATGGAGATATATGAGTAACTTTAGAAGGCTGCCCGACGGAAGCATAGAGGGTGGAGATTTTGAAACCGTGAAGAAATGTTTTACCAAAGAGATATAACAAAGAAGATACAGAGCATCGTTTTGGTATCGAGGAAACGCTGAAAGCTTCAAGGTAACTTTAAATGATTTGAAAATACGATAGGAGAAAATGAAAATGGACGCAAAAAAATGTATTGAAAGTGGAAAAAGTGTATTAGGTATTGAGTTTGGTTCAACCAGAATAAAGGCAGTGCTCATCGATGAGAACCACAAGCCGATAGCTGAGGGCGGACACGAGTGGGAGAACAGATTTGAAAACGGTGTATGGACATACTCTCTCGATGATATCTGGACAGGACTCAAGGATTGCTACAGTAACTTAAAGAAGGATGTAAAGGAAAAGTACGGGATCGGCATAAAGAGATTTGCAAGCATCGGTTTTTCGGCTATGATGCACGGATATATGGTATTTGACAAGGAAGGCAATCTCATGGTTCCCTTCAGAACATGGAGAAATACCATCACAGGTGAAGCTGCTGAGAAGCTTACAAAAGAGCTAAACTTTAACATACCTCAGAGATGGAGCATAGCTCACCTCTATCAGGCAATCCTTAATAATGAAGCTCATATCGGAAAGATAGATTTCCTGAGCACTTTGGCTGTTTACATCCACTATATGCTGACAGGTAAGCGTGTAGCAGGCGTTGGCGAGGCATCCGGAATGTTCCCTATCGACACTGCAAAATGTGATTATAACCAGGGAATGGTAGATAAGTTTGATGCACTGATAGCTGATAAGGGATTCTCCTGGAAACTGCGCGATATCCTGCCGAAGGTACTGACAGCCGGAGAGGCAGCAGGAGAGCTTACAGCGGAAGGCGCAAAACTTCTCGATGAGAGCGGAGAACTGGAAGCAGGCATACCGCTTTGCCCTCCCGAGGGTGATGCCGGAACAGGTATGGTAGCTACAAACAGTGTGGCTCAGCGTACAGGTAATGTATCAGCCGGAACTTCTATTTTTGCCATGGTAGTTTTGGAGAAGGATTTATCGAAAGTTTATCCCATCATAGATATCGTAACCACTCCTGACGGAAGCGCCGTAGGTATGGTTCACTGTAATAACTGTACTTCAGATATCAATGCATGGGTAAATCTTCTGGCAGAGGCTATAGAGGCAAATGGCGGTACGGTGGATAAAGGTAAGCTCTATGTGACACTGTTCAACAAAGCACTGGAGGGTGATCCCGACTGTGGCGGACTTATCTCATACAACTATCTCTCAGGAGAAGGTGTAACTGATCTTGATGCGGGACGTCCTATGTTTGTCAGAACTCCCGATGCAAAATTTAACCTGGCAAACTTTATGAGAACCCATATATACTCTGCATTTGCAACCCTTAAGACAGGCTGCGATGTGATGATAAAGGACGAAGGCGTAAAGGTTGATACCCTGTACGGACACGGTGGAATCTTTAAGACCAAGGGCGTAGCACAGGGAATCCTGGCAGCAGCTCTCAATTCATCCGTATCAGTTATGGAGACTGCAGGTGAAGGCGGTGCATGGGGTATGGCGATCCTGGCTTCATATATGGCAAACAAAGGAGCCGGTGAGACTCTTCAGGACTACTTAAATGTTAAGGTATTTGCAGGTCAGAAGGGTGAGACCATCGCACCTGATGCTAAGCTGGTAGCAGGATTCGATAAATTTGAGGAAGTATATCTTAAGGGCCTTAAGGCAGAGAGAGCCGCTGTGGAGAGCATATAAGAAACACCTCATTAGTCTGTTGGGCAGACTACTTTCCCTCAAAGGGAAGCCTGTATACCGGGTTGACTCGGCTTTGTAGTTGATGGGAAAGCCTGTATAGCGAGTTGGTTCAGCCATATAGTCAATGGGAAGGCAGAAGAGATGAGGTTTATAAAGGGAGTACGAGATGGAAAGAAGAGATAAGATAAATTATTACCTGGATCTGGCGGAGGTAGTATCAAAACGTAGCACATGCCTAAGAAAAGCATATGGAGCAGTTATAGTAAAGAATGATGAAGTAATCTCGACCGGATATGTCGGGGCTCCGAGAGGCAGAAAGAACTGCTCAGATCTCGGACGATGCATCCGCGAGGAACTGAATATACCGAGAGGGGAGCGATATGAGCTGTGCCGGAGCGTACATGCCGAGGCAAACGCCATAATCAGTGCATCCCGTCAGGATATGATAGGAGCTTCCATGTTCCTGTGCGGCAGGGATGTAAAGACCGGTGAGTATGTATCCAACTCCAACAGTTGTTCGATGTGCAAACGCCAGATCATCAATTCCGGAATAGAGAAAGTTTATATCAGGGATACTTCCGACGAATACCGTGTGGTTGAGGTGAAGAACTGGATAGAGGATGACGAATCCCTGGCAGGAAAATTTGGGTATTAACATAAAAAGGACTGCAAACTTGGATTAAAGACTTTCAAGTTTGCAGTCCTTTTTTGTATTGGAATCCGAAGATATTATTTTACTTTAATCTTAATCTTTACGGTGATTCCGGTTTTGGTGCCAATATAAAGGTAAGATGTACCTTTTTTCAGTCCGGTTACAATAATATCAGAAGTATTTTGAGTAAAGGAAATTTTGTCATTACCCGCTTTGATCTCGAGAACCTGCATTGAATCAGAAACGGGGATTTTTACAATGCTTCCTTTGGCAACGGTGATTTTGGTGGAGAGTATGGGTTTCTTCACAAAAACTCTGAATACTTCCTCATCACCGGAAGCATTTGTAACAGTGATAGACGTAAAACCGACGCTGACAGGTTTTACCAGACCTGTGGTGCTTACCGTTGCAATGTTTTCGTTCTCACACTTATAGGTAAGAGTTCCGGTAAGTTCACTCTTGATGTTCTTTTCAGAATAAAAATCAACAAGTACCAGACGACGGAGATTATCGAGCAGTTCGTCCTTGGAGTTGAGCACACCTGTACAGAAGTCAACTACTTTACGTTTTACCGTACCAAGTTTATTGTATGCTTCAAAGAACTTCTGGAGCTTTTCGGGATAATCCTGGGAAGTCTCATCAAGAGCTTCATACATCTTTACGACTTTGGTAATATCTTTTGCGATGGAACCGACCTTCTTTATGGCAGCTACAATCTTGTCGTAAGCTTTTTTTAGTACAGGGCTCAGATCTTCGAGTACTTTTTTGTCCGAATCAATGACCTCTTCAATAAGTTTGCTTAATGTGTCGTTGTCTGTAGCAGCCTGTACTTTTTTAGGTGCTGTAAATATCAGCATACCGGAAAACAGTGCTGCAATAATACTGAATACTAATAGTTTTCTCATGATAGTTACCTCCAAATGATTAGGGTCTATGTTGTCATTGCATTATTAAATGTAGACCGTACTTAACTGGCATTATATCCCTGAAACTGCATAAAGTCAATGAAATAAGTTTAGCATTACTATTAAAAATATATTAATTAATCAAGATGGTCCTTAAAAATTTAAAATAGACTGTGCTTTGAGGTCGATTAGCGCTATAGGGCATTAGGCATTAAGCCAGGGATGGATTCTTGTATTGTTCATACCGGGAGATGCGACTTTGAAAAAAACACTTCCATTTTTACAGTACTTGTGCTATACTTGTAAGTTGGATAATAGCGTAAGGAGGTTCCCGTATGCTCAATGAACGAAAAATCAGGCTCATGACACAGCTTGCAATATATGAGAAAAAAGACGGTAAGGAAGATCTGAAGCTTGCAAAATACTATAAATGGGACTATGCACGATTTCAGGCATGGAAGACTGCGGTAGCCATCACCATAGGCTATCTGCTGTTGCTCGCCATAGCAGCCATATATAAACTGGAATACCTGATCGATAACGCATTTACCATAGACTACACAGCACTCGGCAAGAGAATACTCGGAATATATGTCATAATACTGGCCGTATACTTTATATCGGCCATGCTCGGATATTCACTGAAATATGCGGCTTCGAGAAAAAGGCTGGCAAAATACTTTAGAATGCTTAGAAAACTAAACCACATCTACCTGGTAGAGGACGGTGTAGTTAAGGAGGACGAAGAATGATAACTGTATTACTCGAAACAAGAGAGGTAATACTAAAGGCCTATCAAAAAGTAAGAATGATAGTAAACCCTGTAGTAAAATTCCTGTTCAGCCTCCTTGTATTCTCGTATATAAATCAGGAGCTGGGATTTGACTCCAGATTCACAAAAATGATCGTGGTGATAGCGCTGTCTGCAATCTCGGCGGTAACACCCGGAGCAGTACTCGTGCTCCTGTCGATGGTACTTGTGCTGCTGCATATATATGCGGCATGTAAGTTCCTGGCACTCCTGTTGCTACTTATATTTATAATATTGTACGTGGCCCTGCTCAGGTTTTCACCGAAACAGATAGTGGTAGCGGTAGCCATACCGGTGCTCGCAAGATATAACCTGCATTACTGTATACCGATACTGATGGGAAGCATCTCAACTCCCATAGCCATACTTCCCACCGTATGCGGAGTAGCCATATACCATATACTGGGGATCATAAAAGAACCCGCTGCACGTGAGGCGGAATTAAAGCTTGATGAAGTAGTGGAACTGTTTACGGAAGTATTTGATAAGATCATAGCAAACAAGCCCATGATCATCATGATGATAGTATTTGCACTGGTGATAGCGGTAGTATGGTTTATCAGAAGTTTTTCATTTGACTATGCGTTTGAAATCTCCCTTGGAGCCGGCGTAATGCTCAATATCCTGGGATTCCTTATCGCAGACTTAAAGTACGATGTGACCGCATCCATAGGCTCACTGATCATCATGAGTGTAGTATCTGGACTTATAGCCATGGTATGCGATTATATGAAACGAGTGCTGGACTATACGGCAGTCGAACGGGTCCAGTTTGAAGACGATGACTACTATTACTATGTAAAAGCGGTTCCGAAGGTAAACATCAGCCTCCGTGAGATGGATATAAAGCATATCAACAGAAGAGCCATCGACGGAGAGGACTATGAGTACGAAGAAGAGACCGAAGACGAGGATTACGAGCCCGATATGACATTTGACAGAAGGGCTATGGAAGAAGAGGACGAGGCTGAAGCTGAAGCAGAAGACGATGTAAAAGAATACAAGCCTTCTTCAAGACGTAATCCGTTTAAGCTCCTCAAAAAACCCGATGATCTGGAAGAAGAGGATGAAAAGGAAGAAAGCGGGGACGAAACTGAGGACGATTACGAAGAAGAAATGATACTTGACGACGATTTTGACGAAGAAGAGGATGACGATCAGAAGCAATAAAGCGTGAGGGTAGATAATGGATACTATTAAAGAATTCTTCAGCGGGATACTGGAACCCCTGAAGATGATAAAGATAGAAGTTATGGACTGTGTGGAAATATTCATCATAGCCATTCTGATCTACAATATCATAAAATGGATGAAGAACACCAGGGCGTGGGCTCTGATGAAGGGTGTAGCCGTGCTGTTCGTGTTCTATCTGGTGGCAGCCATACTGAATTTCGATGTTATTCTTTGGATTTACCAAAACGGTATCATCGTATCCATCACGGCTGCAATCATCCTGTTCCAGCCCGAACTCAGAAAAGCGCTCGAACAGCTGGGTAAGAGAAATATCGGACTGGTGACGCCGCTGTTTTCGAATAATCAGACCGAAGAAAAGTTTTCGGACGATACCATAAACGCTCTGGTAAAAGCATCTTTTGATATGGGTAAGGTAAAAACCGGAGCACTTATGATCATAGAGGGTGAACAGCGCCTGGATGATATCGAAGCGACAGGAATCATGATAGATGCCAGGATAAGCAGTGAGCTGATACTCAATATATTTGAACATAACACACCTCTGCATGACGGAGCGGTGGTGATCAGAGGCGACAGGATCACGTCAGCGACATGTTATCTGCCCCTGACCGATATAAAGATAAGTAAAGAGCTCGGTACCAGGCACAGAGCGGCACTGGGAGTCAGCGAGATCACGGACAGCTTTACTATAGTGGTTTCGGAGCAGACCGGAGCTGTGTCTATAGCACAGAACGGAGAACTTCAAAGAGGAGTAACACGAGAATTCCTGTATGACAGATTGAAAGAACTGCAAAATAAGGCTGATGAAGATTCACCCAAGAAAAAAGGATTCTTGAGAATATCAAAGCAGGATAAGGTACAAAAGGAACAGAAGAAACAGAAGAAAGCTCAGAGGTAAGCTATGAAAAATATATTTTTGCACAACGTAGGTCTGAAGCTGCTTTCGGCACTTCTGGCACTGCTACTGTGGCTTACGGTCATGAACGTGGAGGATCCTACGGTTACGGCTACGATAACGGATATCCCGGTTCAGATAGTAAACGATGATGTGATAAAATCCAGAGGATACAGTTATAATGTAGAATCCGGTGAAAAAGTGGATGTAAAGATAAAGGGTAGAAGAAGCGTGGTAGATAATATAACCGCCGAAGATTTTACGGCTACTGCGGACTTTAACGCTTTTTCGAGTATGAAGATGGTGCCCATAGAGGTAAACTGTATCGATGAACATGCCACAGAGATAACATGGACCGCAAAGACAGATTCCATGGCTATCGTTCTGGAAGCGGAAGACACAGCTTCAAAGAGCATACGTATAGAAAGAGAAGGTACGGTAAAAGAAGGGTATTACCTGTATGAATGCACTACCGATACAAGCCTTGTAAGCGTAAAAGGTGCTGCCAGCCAGGTAGCAAACGTAAAAGAAGTAGTAGCTAAGGTGGATATCGAAGGAATCAAGGATTCCGGAGATCCTGAAATTCCTCTTTATGCAGTGGACGAAGAAGGACAGATAATCGACGCCAAGAAAATCACTCTGGTACCCGATACCGTTACGGTACATCTGACTATAAATCCTATAAAGGAAATACCTTTAAGTGTATATACTACCGGCAATCCCGGTTTGTATTACTATGTAGGAGATATAGAGTTCGCTCCGGAGACCATAAAGGTTACTGCAACGGCCGAGGTTCTCAACAATCTGGAAAAACTTGATGTTGAAGTAAAACTCGGAAATGCGGAAGAAGATATCGAAAGCCAGATAAATTTGGAAGAATATATCGACCAGTACTACAGACATCTGGGTATCAAGGTAGTGGATTCAAGCGCTACAATGATGGGTATCAAAGTACCTGTCATCAAGATGACGGAGATGACTCTCGATATAAAGCCTGAAGATATAAATATCATAGGCACCGACGAAAGCCTGAAATATACCATTCAGCAGCAGATGTACGGATTTACGCCTAAGATCGTAGTAAGAGGAAAGGCTGAAGAACTGGAAAATATCGAGGCTTCGGACTTCGGACTCTTTATAAACGTGACGGGACTGGGCAAGGGTTCACAGTCAATCCAGGTAGAATGTAACTATGACGGAGACCTGATACTGGAGCCCGGCAAGGTGAACCTGGTGATAGAGGAGAAGCCTGCGCCTACTCCTACAGAGAATGAGTCAAATGCAAATCAAGACCGGGAAATACAGTAATTTATGAAAGAATTTATACATAATCTTAAAAAATTTCGCTTTCTGTTCTGGGAACTGGTAAAAAAAGATATAAAACTGAAATACAGGAGCTCTGTTCTGGGTGTTTTCTGGACACTTCTTGAGCCGCTCCTTACCATGATAGTACTGACGCTGGTGTTTTCGAATCTGCTCGGGAAAGGGGATGACAACTTCCCTGTATATATCCTTTGCGGAAGACTGTTGTACAGCTTCTTCTCGAACGGAACCAAAGTGGCGTTAAAATCGGTCAGGAAACACGGAAGCATGATAGGAAAGGTATATGTACCCAAATACATGTATCCCCTGTCGGCGGTGGTGTCGAACTATATCATGTTCGTAATCTCGCTGGTGGTTCTGGCGGGAGTCATGATATTTGAAAAAGTGGCTGTTACATGGCATCTTGTTCTGGCACTCGTACCTATGACTGTTATACTTTTTATGACCATGGGCGTCGGACTGATACTTGCGACATATGATGTGTTTTTCAGGGATCTGGAGTATCTGTGGACTGTCATGCTGATGCTCGTAATGTATACCTGCGCCATTTTCTATAAGGTTGACAGCCTTAAAAACGTAACGAATGCATGGATATTCAAGTGCAACCCTCTCTATTCGCTGATAGTCCTTTTCAGGGATGCGGTGTTTGGAAGAGGATTCGAGAACGATATGTATCATCTGTGGTTTTCACTGGCATTTTCCTTTGGAGTTTTTATTCTGGGGATCATCATATTCTGGAGAAAACAGGATAAGTTTATATTATACGTATAACGAAGGTTTGTGAAAAGGAATACTGTATTTAATGGATAATAATGAGATAAAAACCCCCGATACACAGGAAGACGGTACTGAAAAGGCAAAGGTACCGGAAACCGTCATGGCGGTTGATGCAGGAAATACCGCTGCCATGGTAAGTACAGGGGAAGAGCAGGGAGCGTTAACAGAAGCTCCGCCTGTTAAAAAAAAGAAAAAGAAGAAAAAAAAGAAGCTGCCCCCGAAAGTTATAGTAGCAGAGAACCTGGGAGTTCGTTTCAGGATCCAGGAACAGAAGGTTGACAGCCTCAAGGAATACTTTGTAAGACTGGTAAAAAGGAAGCTGAACTATAAGGAATTCTGGGCTTTGAGAGAAGTGAACCTCTCCATCAGGAAGGGTGACAGAGTAGGTATCCTGGGACTTAACGGCGCCGGAAAATCGACACTCTTGAAATGTATTGCAGGAGTATTAAAACCTACCGAAGGAACTGTGACCGTAAAGGGTAATATCGTACCGCTTCTTGAACTCGGAGCCGGATTTGATAAGGATTATACGGGAGCCGAGAATATATTCTTTTACGGAAGTATGCTGGGATACTCCAAGTCATTTATTAAGGAACGTTTTAATGAGATAGTGGAGTTCTCGGAACTGGGAAGTTTCATAAATGTGCCTGTAAAGAACTATTCCTCCGGAATGAAGGCAAGGCTCGGATTCTCGATAGCGACTGTAGTGGAGCCTGAGATACTGATCCTTGATGAGGTATTGTCGGTCGGCGATGCCAAATTCCGTAAAAAGAGTTCGAAGAAGTTGACAAAGATGATGAAAAAAGGCGTTACCGTTCTTTTTGTATCACATTCCAGCGACCAGGTACTTGCAAACTGCAATAAAGCGATAATCCTAGACCATGGCAGGGTGATCGCATCGGGTAAGGCAGAAAAGATATGTGCCCAGTATGAGGAAATGATCTCTTCTCTGGGCTGAGGAGATAAAGATGAAGATAAGTGTCATAATCCCGCATTTCAGGGGAGAGACATATTTGAGAGATGCCCTTTACAGCTTAAAAGTTCAGGAATATCCGTCGATGGAGGTTCTTTTAATCCTTGACGGCTGTTCGGAAGACTTAAGCGGGCTGAAGCAGGAATACAGTGACTTAAATATCAGAGAATTCAGTACAAAGGCAAAAGCCGGTTCTCCCAAAGGAGTGGCTGTAGCCAGAAATATAGGACTAAAAGAAGCAGAGGGCGAATATATATTCTTCCTTGACAGTGACGATTATCTGTCGGACGGATATTTTTCAGCACTTGAAGACACCGTAGAGAAGCATCCCGACGCGATGGTAAGGTCCAAGAAGGTAAAAACATTCTTCAAAAGAGAGGGACAGCTGTTAAAGGAAGAGGAGAAGAGAGCTCTTTTGGAGCAGCAGGCCGACAGTGAGGACGGTTCGGAAGACGAGGATGATGAGAATCCCGAGGGAGTAAATGCAGGAGACCTGGAAAACAGTGATTCAGCAGGGGATGCCGGAACTACGGAAGAGACCAGCAAGTTCGGGTCGGCTACGGCTCTCGGAATACTTATTCCCAGACGTTTTATAACTGCCACCTTTGATGAAAAGTATAACTACTACAGCGATCTTCCGTTTATGATGTGTATCTCAAGGAATGCACCCATTTATACATGCAGGGAGGCCAGATACTATAAGAGAACACATAATGATGCCATAAGGATGCCCTCGCTTTTACAGGAAGAGGCTGAAGGTAAGAGTAAGGAGTTTATTAACAGCCTTACCGTAGCATGGGCCGAAGCTGAAAAAGGCATCGGGTTTGAACTTCCGAAAGAGTATGATGTAGAGATCAGGGGATTAAATCCCATACTTTCATACATAGAAAACTATACTCTGACTTATGTACTGAGAAAGCTCACCAGAGGAAAACATCCGGTGGGACTCGTCAAGTGGAGTGATGAGGAAATAGGCGCATTTACGCCGTTTATTTCGAGGATTCCGAAGAAGAAGTTTAAGGCATACCGCTTCTGGAAACGGAAGATAGTAAAAAAGATAGCTGCAGGAAATATTAAGGGAGCCAGAAGAACGGCCACTTTCTTTTCTATGAAGAAAAAGAAAAGGGGACTGTTCGGTACTCCGATGCAGTGGAAATGGAATATATACAAGAGAATATTCAGGAAGATGTCCGTAAAAAAGGATATCATACTGTTTGAAAGTTTCCTCGGCAGAAGCTATGGAGACAGCCCCAGATACATATATGAGTATATGGTGGGGCTGAGGGATGAAGGTAAACTAGGGAACGGCAGTATTATCCCGCAGGATGCAAAATTTATCTGGATGATAGATAATAAGGCTGCAAAGATCCCGGGAAAGCATAAGCAGGTGAAGTTCAATTCCCTAAAGTACTTTTATTATGTGGCAAGATGCTCGGTATGGATCACCAATATGCGTCAGCCC
>JAEEKN010000327.1 GCA_016282435.1 Lachnospiraceae bacterium
CCTACTCTCATACGTGCTCCGGGGGGCTCATTCATCTGACCGTATACTAAGGCGGTCTTCTCGATAACTCCCGATTCCTTCATTTCGTTATACATATCGTTACCTTCACGGGTACGTTCTCCAACGCCTGTGTAGATTGAGTATCCGCCGTGCTCTGTGGCTACGTTGTGGATAAGCTCCTGGATAAGAACGGTTTTACCAACTCCGGCACCACCGAAAAGACCGATCTTACCACCCTTTGCGTAAGGGCATATGAGGTCTACGACTTTGATACCGGTCTCGAGGATCTCTGTAGCGGCAGCCTGTTCCTCATAAGCGGGAGCAGCACGGTGAATGGACCAGCGCTCGGCTGTCTTGGGTGCGGGAAGATTGTCAACGGGCTCTCCGAGCAGGTTAAATACTCGTCCCAGACATTCCTCACCTACGGGAACGGTGATGGAAGAGCCTGTGTCTACTGCTTCAAGTCCTCTTACCATACCGTCGGTAGAGTTCATGGCGATGCAGCGGACTGTATTGTCACCTATCTGCTGAGCTACTTCGGCAACAAGCTTTCTGCCCTGTGTTTCGATCTCAATGGCGTTTAGAAGTGCAGGAAGCTCGTCGGGCTTGAACTTTATGTCCAGAACGGGACCGGTTACCTGAACGACCTCGCCAATGTGTCTATCGCTCATTATGTTTTCTCCTATCTATGATTTTTTTGAACACCTCATCAGTCAGCTTTCGGGCTGACAGCTAGCATTATACACCTTCGGCACCGCCGACAATTTCGGTGATCTCCTGGGTGATGCTTGCCTGACGGGCACGGTTGTAATGGAGGTTCAACTGTTCTATCATTTCCTCGGCATTGCTGGTTGCGGCATCCATGGCTGTTCTGCGGGCTGCCTGTTCGCTGGCTACTGAATCGCAGATGGCACCGTAGATTACGCCTGCCAGATACTCCGGAACGATGGTATTGAACACTTCAGTGCTGTCAGGTTCGTAAAGGATGATATTCTTTACACCGCCGCTTTCGGATTCATCCTTCTTGTGCCTGATATCGGCAAGTGGAAGGGTGGTTACCGCATGCGGAACCTGGGATAAAATATTTATAAACTGTGTGTAAACGAGAGAAACGCAACCGAAAGAACCTTTTTTGAATTCTTCGCACACAAGGTTCGAAATGGCAAAACTGTCAGCGACAGCTATCGGAGCTATCTCACCGAAAGCCTCGGTAAGAATATCTGCTTTCCTGTGACGGAAATACTCGACAGCCTTTTTACCTATGGGAAGAACTGAATATTCTTTTCCGGCGGCATCAGCTTCGAAACACTTGAAAAGGTTTGAGTTGTATCCGCCTGCTAAGCCTCTGTCACCTGCTATTACAACATAGCAGACTTTTTCGTTTACATTGTCCTTGGCATATATCGAAGAAAATTCGGTGTTACTGTTTGCGATATTTACCAGGGTGCTGTACAGCTCATCGAAATACGGACGGCATTTCTCCGAACGCTCCTTTGCCCTGCGCAGCTTGGAGGATGCGACCAATTCCATTGCTTTGGTGATCTGCATGGTACTCTGCACACTTTTGATGCGCAGTTTTACTGCCTTCATATTACCGGCCATTTGGTTCCCTCCTCACGTTTTTATTTGTTCCCTTTTAAGCTTATGAATTGTTTTGTGTAAGCTTCAAGAGCTGATTTAAGATTATTTTCGGTAGCCTCTTCGAGCTTTCCTGTTTCTCTGATGGCTTTCATGGCTGCATTGCCGTCAGCATTGGTCTCAAGGAATGAGTAAAGTCCTTCTTCGTATTCCCTGACATCTTCGACAGCAACTTCCGTAAGAAGATTCTTGGTTACGGCGTAGATGATGGCTATCTGCTTCTCGACGGGAACAGGAGAGTTCTGGTTCTGTTTTAATACCTCAACGATTCGGGCACCCTGATCGAGACGTGCCTTTGTATCGGCGTCAAGATCTGAACCGAACTGTGCAAAGCCCTGCAGCTCGCGGTACTGTGAATAAATAAGCTTCAATGTACCGGCTACTTTCTTCATAGCCTTTATCTGTGCATTACCACCAACTCGGGATACCGAGATACCGGGGTTAACCGCAGGCATGATACCTGAGTGGAAAAGCTCGGTCTCCAGGAATATCTGACCGTCGGTAATGGAGATAACGTTTGTAGGTATATATGCGGAAACGTCGCCTGCCTGTGTCTCGATGACCGGAAGAGCGGTAAGTGATCCGCCACCGTGCTCTTTGTCAAGCTTTGCGGAACGCTCGAGAAGTCTTGAGTGCAGATAGAATACGTCTCCGGGATATGCCTCACGTCCGGGTGGACGACGGATAAGCAGCGAGAGTGCACGGTATGCAACAGCGTGCTTACTTAAGTCGTCATATATACAGAGGACGTGTTTTCCTTTGTACATGAAATATTCGCCCATTGCACAGCCCGAATAAGGAGCTATGAACTGAAGAGGGCTGGCTTCGGAAGCGGTAGCTGCGACTACGATGGTGTAATCCATGGCACCGTTCTTCTGAAGGTTTTCTACAAGGTTGGCAACTGTGGAACGCTTCTGACCTATGGCTACATAGATACAGATAACATCCTTGCCCTTCTGGTTGATGATCGTATCGGTGGCGATGGTAGTTTTACCTGTCTGACGGTCACCGATGATAAGCTCACGCTGTCCGCGTCCGATGGGGATCATGGAGTCTATAGCTTTGATACCTGTCTGAAGAGGCTCAAATACTGACTGACGCTCACAGATTCCGGGAGCGGGAGATTCGATGGCTCTGTATTCTGTGGTGGCTATGGGGCCTGCACCGTCTATGGGCTGACCTAAGGCATTTACTACACGTCCGACCATAGCATCTCCGACGGGAACGGAAACGACTTTGCCCGTACGTTTAACCGTCTGCCCTTCACCGATATTGTCTCCCGAGCCGAATAATACGATGGAAACGCTGTTCTCTTCGAGGTTCTGAGCCATACCGAAGCTGCCGTCCTCGAATTCGAGAAGTTCACCGGCCATACAGTTGATAAGACCGCTGGCTCTGGCGATACCGTCACCTACGTTAAGTACGGTACCGGTTTCGTTCTGGCGTATAGAGTTTTCATAGTATTTTATCTGACTGCGGATGACCTGGGATATTTCTTCGGGTTTTAATTGCATAATTCCATTCCATCCTTTTTTTAATTGTTGATGTTACCGAGAATTGGACTTGTTCAGTAGATTACATCACTACTTCATCCAGTTTTCTCTTGATTCCTGTTAACCGTCCTGAAACGGTTCCGTCGAGCTGCTTTCCGTCAAGCTCAACCTTTATTCCGGCGAGAACCTTAGGATCTATTTTTGCGGTGATCGTGATCTTCTTACCGCTCATAGCCGTAAGCTTCTCCTTAAGTGCCGATAATTGTGATTCGTTTAATGCAACCGCACTGGTAACGACTGCTTCTGAAATATTGTTATCTTCGTTGTAGCGCTTTGCGAATATCTCACAGCAACCCTCGTATTCTCCGAGGAGTCCCTTCTCGCAAAGAAGCTTCAGGAAAGAAACCAGATATTTTTCACAGGAGCCTCCGAACGCCTTGTCTATGAGGCCTAAACGCTCAGCCTTCTTGATGGAAGGCTCTGAAAGCAGACGTATGTAATCGGGGTTCTCCCGCAGTATCTGCTTTATGGCGAGCATCTGTTCACGTATGGGCTCTGTGAGTTTTTCTTCGGCTGCTAAGTCGTAAAGACTGCTGCCGTATACTCGTGAACGTTCAGTCATCTAAAGCCTCTCTCTCTTAAGCTTTTCCTACGTTGCTTATAAATTCGTCTATCAGTTTGGTGTGATCTTTTTCGTTGATCTCACGCTCGATAACCTTTCCGGCTATATCCATAGCCATGCTGCCGATTTCGTCTTTCAGCTCATTGACAGCTTTACGCCGCTCCTGAGCTATATCGGCTTCGGCTTTCTGCTTGATGGCAGTAGCCTCTGCACTTGCTTCTCTGATCATTTCGTCGCTCTTTGCCGCGGCATTTTTCTGAGCAGCAGCGAGAAGCTCGTTTGCCTTCTCTTTTGCCTCGAGCATATTCTGCTCGTATTCAGCCTTGATGGCAGCGGCTTCCTCTTTTGCTTCGGCCGCTTCACGGATATCGGCATCAGCTTTTGCCTGACGTTTTGCCAATATCTCCCTTACGGGCTTAAAGAGAAACTTCTTTATTAAAAGCATCTGGATGAAAAGGTTACAAATCTGAGCTATGAATGTCCAATTGATAGTTACCAGATCCTGCGTAGCAGCTTCTGTTAATAAGATTGGATTAACCATGTTTTATAACCTCCTTAACTGGGCAGTATTACTGGGTATCAAAGCTTGCCCATAAAGAGTCCGGGTGCTACGAATATAAGAAGGATACCGGTAACGAAACCGTAAATACCCGTCGTTTCTGCGATAGCACAACCAAGAATCATGGTAGAAGTAACATCACTCTTACATTCGGGCTGACGTCCGATAGCTTCAAGAGCCTTGGATACGGCGTTACCTTCACCGATACCGGGGCCGATACCTGCGATAAGTGCAAGACCAGCACCTATTGCACAACCTGCAAGCGCAATACCTTTTGCGAGAACCTGAAATGCTTGAAAATCCATAAAAATTGACCTCCATATGTTATTTATGTTTTGTGTTTCTTTTGACTTACAAATTATCTGTCATTCCTATATATAAATAGGGAATGACTGCTTGAGGATTAACCCTCTGCGGCATTCGAAATATACTTGGTAGTAAGCATACAGAAAATGAATGCCTGCATAACGCCCGAGAACCAGTCAAAGTAGACTGAAAGAACTGCGGGAACACCGACATCGAGGAAAGGAATTCCGGAAAGGACCTCTCCTATAGCTCCGGGCAACAGACCGAACAGAGCGGCACTTGCTGCAGCCAGAGCTGCATAAATCAGTGAGTTGATAACGAGACCTGACAGAATATTACCGAAATGACGGCAGGCCATACCGATGGGAGTAGCCAGTTCCGACAGAATATTGAAAGGTGTCATTACCGCTATGGGTTCGGTGTATCCCTTTAGATAACCGCCGAATCCGCTCGACTTGATTTTCTGGTGAGTGATCATGATAAAGACCACTATGGCCCACGCGGCTTCCGTGTTTATGTCCGCTGTGGGGCTTCGTACCCCCAGGAGACCGATAAGGTTTGAAAAAATACTGGTAGCAAACAGAGCAGTGACGAAGGGAATGAATTTCTTGAAATTCGGACCCATGTTGCCGAGTGTGAAATTGTCGGCAAGTTCGACCAGCCATTCGGCTATCGCCTGACGTTTACTGATTTTTTCGACCTTTAAGTTGCGCGTAAGGAAAATACAGAGTCCTGTGATGATCAGCATGACTGCCCAGCTGATTACCATAGTTTCGTTAATCTCTATTTTACTTCCGAGCAAGGGTACTTCAAAAGGAAGATCGATGGTCCAATACACTTTAGGACCGACAATGTTAATGTCCATTTGTTATCCGCTCCACCTCCTTCTTTAATTTTTTTTGAATATAATAGACGCTATCTTTATCCCGAGAGAAGGGAAGAGTAGCGGTACTATTCCTGCGATGTAGTTGAAACAGGGGACCAGGATCGCTATCACCATCCAGGCTATCTGCATGAGATATCTGTATGTGTAGCTGACCTTCAGCCTGCTTTTGGCTCTGTCGGGGTTCATGTCGGCGGCCACCTTCTGTACGGTGAGTCCCATAAGAAGGAAATTAAAGACTGCAACTCCTCCTCCGGCAATCCCTCCGAGGGCTATTTTCCAGTATTCAAAATCCTCGGCTTCTTTTACCTCGGGGAATATACACATGAACAGGAAAAACAACCCGAACATAATAACCAGACCGATAACTACATATATAATTACTTTTTTGAGTTCCTTCTTTAAAGCCACTGATAACTTACCGGCGGATGGGCCTGACGGATCTTTGACTTCTGCATTGTTTTTTGATTCTTCTATAGCAGTTTCTTCTATATTATTTAAATTTGTAGTTTCTTCGCTCATAAAACTCCCGAAGTATCCCTGTATTATTGATGCTTATTAAAGGATACCTTTTTCTTGTCCTCGTCCTTTTTGCTTTTTTTCGTCTCGGAGAGATAGAACTTATAGCCCGACATGAATGACGCACCTATACCCAGAATGAGTCCGGGGATAAACACCCATTCACCGAGTCCTGCTTTATCGGTCAGGAACCAGCATACGAGAACGCACAGTATAATGGGTATGATAATGTTCAGACCCAGCTGACCGAGCATGGATATATTTTTTAATATGTAAGAAAAATTTTTCATAATTCTCCATGAAAAGTAAAAAGAACAAAAATAATATTAACTATAATAACATGTTTGTTTAAATTTTTCAAGAAAAAGAGTAATATTTGTTCGAAAATTTGTAAAAATATATAAAAGCATATTAAAAAAGGATTTATCAAAATCCATTTACTATCGGGAACGTAATTTTCACTTGTTAATTATGCACAAAACTAATAGTGATTTTTTGTGGATTTTAGACATAATTTTAAAAAAACTATTGACATTTTATAAAAAAAGTCTTAAGATAACTTTAAAATTATAAATCGTTTTAGTCAAAGTTGTCCGGAAAGGTTGGATTTATCATGGAAAAAGCAAAGAAAGAAGTTGACCTTCTAACGGCATCGGCGCTCAGGAAGAAGAGAAAAGGAAAGATAGAATTCCTGTACATACTTCCGTTTATATTGCTGGTGGCTGTATTTTCGTATTATCCGTTGTGGGGATGGGTATATGCTTTCTTTGATTATAAACCTCCGTTCCCGCTGGAGTGGGACAACTTCGTGGGACTTAAGTGGTTTAAGTCTATGTTTGAGAACGAAGTAAAGGTTAAACAGATACTCGGAGTTATCAGGAACACTTTCGCGATGAGCGGCATCAGCCTGCTGTTTTCCTGGTTCCCGATGGTATTTGCGATATTCCTTAACGAGATCAAGTGCCGTCCTTTCAAAAAATTCGTACAGACGGTTACGACTCTTCCTAATTTCATAAGTTGGGTTCTGGTTTATTCGGTAGCATTTTCGATACTTTCAAGTACCGGCGCAGTGAACCAGATGTTAGAGGGGCTTGGTATTATCGAACCCGGCAAGCCCATCATGTTCCTTCAGTCATCCGATAATGTATACTTTACACAGTGGCTGTGGCTGACGTGGAAGAATGCGGGCTGGGCAGCTATCATGTATATAGCGGCCATCACGGGCATTGATGAGGAACTTAACGAGGCGGCCCGTATCGACGGAGCTTCGCGAATGCAGATAATAAGGCACATCACACTGCCGAGTATCCTGCCGACCTATTTTGTTATCGTAATGCTGAATCTTGCTAACTTCCTGACGAACGGAATGGAGCAGTACTACGTATTCCAGAACTCGTTCAACAAGGAAAAGATCCAGGTTCTTGACCTTTATGTATTTAACCTGGCTTTTGGCGGCGGCGGAGCATATTCGCTTTCGACTGCCATCAGCATCCTTAAGACCGTAATAAGCCTGACGCTTCTCGGACTTACGAACAAGCTGTCAAAATTGATACGTGGTGAAGGATTTATTTAACTGGAGGATGCAATGGCTGAAAATAATATACAAGAGCTGAACAAGAAGCCGGAAGATAAGGCTCCCAAGAAAAAGGAACTGTCCGAGAGACAGCTTGAGAAGCTGGCTGCGAAGCACAGGGGACCGAGATATAAAACCAGCGTCAGTGATAAGATCATAAGCGTTATCACATATGTTGTTTATTCGGTTTTCGCATTTGTATGCGTATACCCTGTATATTACATTTTTATTAATTCAATAAGTAATAACGATATAAGCAAACGAGGAAAGGTTCTGCTTTATCCCATAGAAGTACATTTTAAGAACTACTCCAATATCATGAACACTCCGGGTCTGTTCCGGGCGTTTGAGGTATCGCTTTTAAGAACGGTAGTAGGTACGATACTTACGGTTGTCATAGCTGCATTCCTCGGATACATGTTTACAAGAGAGACATTGTGGAAGAGAAAGCTCTGGTACAGGCTTGTAGTAGCCACAATGTACTTTAACGCAGGTATCATTCCCTGGTTCCTGACCATGGCAAACTTAGGCCTGAGAAATAATTTCTGGGGATATATACTTCCTATGATAATACAGCCGTTTTACATAGTTCTGTGCAAGACCTTTGTTGAAGGCATACCAAAAGAACTTCAGGAAGCCGCGGAACTGGACGGAGCAGGAACGTTAAGGATATTCTGGAGCATCATAAGACCTGTTATAAAGCCGATTCTTGCTACCATAGCGATATTTGCGGCTGTAAACCAGTGGAACGCATTTCAGGATACACTGCTGCTCGTTACGGATGAAAAGCTGTACACCCTGCAGTTTGTGCTTTACAGGTACATAACTTCATCAGGATCGCTGAAGTCCATTATCAGCAGTACGGGAAGTTCTGCTTCGGTTGCCCAGACACTGGCACATGCGGCGACATCCACCTCGGTACGTATGACGGTTACGATCATCGTCATCACGCCGATCATTCTGGTATATCCGTTCTTCCAGAGATACTTTACAAAGGGTATCATGATCGGTGCCGTAAAGGGATGATTTTTATGTCATCATCTCAAAGAGATGATGACAGTCAGTATGTGCGACGCCTGGCGCATAAAATCAAAGAAAACTCGGAACAAAGTGGAGAGTTTTTTACATATTGAAAGAAACTCTAAGCGGCTGCTTTAGAGTTCTTTATACAAAGTAGTAAAAACTACACAATTCTACAGGAGGTTTATATGAAAAAAGTAATCGCGCTGTTACTTTCACTGACACTCGTTATCGGATGCCTCACAGCCTGCGGCAAGAGCGATGACGGCGGAAACAAAAGTAACACAGACACAAACAACAGCACTCCGGCAGCTACCAGTGAGCCCGGAACAGAAAACACAACACCTGCAGCTGAAAAGGAACTGCTTCAGATCGAAATCTACGATAAGGCAGCTAACTTCCAGGGTGTACAGACCGGTTGGTTTGCACAGGTTGTTAAAGAGAGATTCAATCTTGAGCTCAACATTCTGGCTCCTCAGCTGAATGAATCACTCTATCAGACCAGAGTTTCTACAGGTAACCTTGGCGACATCGTTATCCTTGACCAGAACGAGTTCAATGACTGCTTAAGCCAGGGACTTATCAAGGACATTACAAACGAGATCAAGGATTGCAAGAACCTTATGGACTATAAGGATCAGATCGATACCTTCAACAATGGTATTCCCGGAAACACCGGCAAGACCTATGGTATCCCTACAGAGATGACAAACACCTCACCTACGGATCGTACAGAGGATACTATCTACTCAAGCCCTATGCTTCGCTGGGACCTTTACCAGGAATTAGGCGCTCCCGATATCAAGGACCTTGACGGACTTCTTGACATCTTAAAGCAGATGAAAGACAAGCATCCTACCAATGAGGCAGGAGATCCCGCATATCCTTTCGTTCTCTGGGGCGACTGGGATAACAACGACAACATGCTTGGTATCGCTAACGTAGTTCAGCTTACCACATGGTATGGCGACAAAGTAAAAGAATCAGCTATCCTTCAGAAGGATGGAACTTTCACACCTGTTACAGACAAGAACGCATCATATCATAAGATGCTTAAGTTCTTAAATAAGGCTTATCAGATGGGCCTTGTAGATCCCGATTCACTTACCCAGAAGTGGGATGATGTTTGGGCTAAGATGTGTGCAGGTCAGATGTATCTTATGTGGTACAGCTGGCAGGTAGGCGCTTGGAACTCACAGGACAGGATCAACAATGGTACAGCATATATCTTTGTTCCTGTTCAGGATCAGACTTACTATGCTGACGCAGATCCTTATTACGGAAGCGGACGTATCTGGGGCGTAGGCTCAGGCGTTGACGGCGAAAAGTATAAGAGAATTATGGAATTCCTTGACTGGTATGCAAGTCCTGAAGCACTTAACTTCCAGCATGCAGGTATCGAAGGCTTCAACTATAGGAAACTTGATAACGGCAAGTTTGAAGTAATCCCCGAGCATGATTCGGCAGATGCTGAGAACCAGGAGATCACAGGCGTTGCTTACACCGGCGGATACAATGACGGTAACAACAAGATCAATCAGTGGATCGTCAGCGCTAACTCCATCAACCCCAATACCGGCGAAACATATGCTAAGGGTCGTTGGCAGAGCTACAAGGATTCTACAAATGGCAAGACAAAGCAGGAGTGGGCTGCAAGATTCGGCGCAGCTGAGCCTGTAGAGTGGATGAAGAAGAACAACAAGATCGTCATCAGCCCTAACGTATCTATTTCACTTCCTTCAGATACAGCTGATATCGACGTTAAGCGTGGACAGTGCAAGCAGGAGATCAAGGATTCTTCATGGAAGATGATTTATGCTTCTGATGATGCTACATTTGACAGCCTTTGGGATGAGATGGTTAACAATCTTAACGCATTCGGATTTGAAGAGCTTTACAAGTTCGACGTAGAGAGAGCAAAGATCGAAAAGGCAGCAAAGGACGCAGTTAAATAATTAGTTTCACTCCTCATTTTTGCAGGATCCCTTGATCAAATGGGGATCCTGCATTTTTATATAGTACGATAGATGACTTTATATATAGTAAAGTTTTTCGCTGCACTCAGTATGATTATGCTTTTATGTACATTATAGTACTTTTTTAATACAGAATGATACATTTCTTGAATACGGGATATCAAGTAGTATATTGTAAGAAATACATAAAAACTTATAGAAAAGATATTCTGGGCGGAGTGAAGAATCTTATATTTATATTTTTGATTGGATTACGGCAGAATGGGATTGATGACCCGGGACTACAGGTAGTCGGATAGTTAGGAGGAAGCAGCATGGTTAGCTTAAAAGATATAGCAAAGATGTGTAATGTATCTCCAAGTACGGTTTCAAACGTGCTGAACGGTAAGAGCAGTATGAGTGATGAAGTAAAGCAGCGCGTACTTGAGGCAGTAAGGGAGACAGGTTACCAGCCCAACTACTATGCAAGGAATATGAGGACCAATAAATCCGGTACCATAGGTATCATAGTTGAGGACCTCTGCCAGTTCAGTTCTCCGTTTATAGTAGAGATGATCCTGGAATTCCTCGAGCAGAAGGGATACCGTCCCATACTTATGAACCTGCGTATGTATCATAAGCTTAAGAACACGAACATTGAGGATGAAGATACTCTTTGCAGTATATTGGAGCCCGTAGTTCAGCAGATGGAAGCTGTGAAAGTCGAAGGCGTGATCTATGTAGCGGCTCACTGCAGGATGCTTAAGAAAGTACCGAAGCTCATCACCAGGATTAATAACAATGTGGTATATACATATGCTTATGCCGATTCCAGAGAAAACAGAAGCATTATCATAGATGATGAGAGCGGAGCCAAGGATATGATGGAATACATCATTTCCAAGGGACACAAGAAAATCGGCATCATAGCCGGAACAGCGGATAATTTCCACACTTTGGCACGTATAAAAGGATGCCAGCAGGCACTATTTAATGCGGGAATGCTCTTTAATCCGGAACTCCTTCTGTACGGAGAGTGGGATATGCAGAGCGGATACGATCAGGCTAAAAAACTTTTGGCTCAGGGAGATATTACCGCACTCTGGTGCATGAACGACCGTATGGCTTCCGGAGCGTACGGAGCGGCCAGGGAACTTGGGCTTGAGATAGGAAAGGATATTTCCATAGCGGGATTTGATAATCACGAGCTCTCACGAAGCCTGTATCCGCAGCTTACGACACTGGAACTTCCGCTTTACACCATCGGTTATTGTGCAGCTCAGGCGCTTGTTGAAGAGATCACAAGTACGGAACAGGAGAAACGTGAGAATCTGCCTATGAAATGTAAGGGCAGGATGATAATCAGGGAATCCGTATGTGATTTGACAAAATAAAAAAAATCTAGTATAATGTGATACGGTCGGGGTAAATTGCCTTTTGGACCGTATCGTTTTTTATTTTCATATTTTACTGTATTGCTTTACCGTGGTGTGCGTATTTAAGACAGAACCCGTAACGGTGAGGCACTTCATGGAGATATATATGAACAAAAATAAAAAAATCAGACCGTTTATGAAGTTCATAATCACGTGGCCTTTGTATATGGTTGTCCTGCTTATCATCATGAATGTTTACGTTTATTTCCTGGATGCAAAAGCAGGGAAGATAGTGACAATATTTATCCTGGTTTATATAGCCGGAATGACTGTTCTTGTTTTGCTCAAACGCGGGCAGATAAACGAACAGCTTGTTAAATTCGGCGCAAGCTTTGGACAGGTACAGAAAAACCTGATAAAAGAGATGGCTGTTCCTTACGCACTGCTCGACAGTGACGGAAGGCTTCTTTCCGCTAACAACGAATTTACCGAGATGTGTAAAGAGAAGATAAAGCTCAAGGTGAATATCAGTCAGATATTCCCTGAGATCACGAAAAACGTACTTCCTCAGGACGAGGATGTGTCGGTGCTTCATGTCACACTCGGAGAAAAAAGGCTGAGAGCGGAACTTAAGAATATCTATGTTGATGATGCGGACTGGAACGAGGAGAAGAAGAGCATTATCGAGAGTCGTGAGAACGTTCTGGTATCCGTATTCTTCTATGACGAAACCGAGATAGTCCAGTTACAGAAGTACTTAAAAGACCGTCAACTTGTAGTAGCGCTTCTTTATATAGATAACTATGAGGAAGCACTGGAGAGTATTGATGAAGTACGCCGCTCGCTGCTGAGCGCTCTTATAGACAGGAAGATTAACAAGTATTTCCAGGACTATCAGGCACTTCTTAAGAAGATAGAAAAAGATAAGTACCTTATAGTATTCCAGAATCTCTATCTTGAAGAACTGAAGGCCGGCAGGTTTACAATACTTGACGAAGTAAGAGATGTAAATATAGGAAATGAGATGGCGGTTACGGTGAGCTTAGGTATCGGTACAGGCATGGATTCCTATACCGAAAGCTACGAAGCAGCTCATGCAGCTATAGATCTTGCACTCGGACGAGGCGGAGACCAGGTAGTCATAAAAGACACAAATGAGTTCCTGTATTACGGCGGAAAGAGCGCATCTGTGGGCAAGAGCACCCGAGTAAAGGCCAGAGTAAAGGCACAGTCCTTCAGAGAGATAATCGAAGAAAATGAAAAGGTCATCATCATGGGCCACAGCATGCCGGATGCGGATTCGTTCGGTGCAGCGGTCGGTGTATACAGGATCGTCAGATATCTCGGCAAGAAGGCATATGTCGTTATCAACAACGTGACCGACTCCATAGCCATGATAGTCGACAGGTTTAAGGGTGAGCAGGCCGGAAACGAATATGCCGACATGATAGTGAATTCGGATCAGGCGATGTCCCTCTACGATGATAATACTGTTCTGGTAGTTGTTGATGTAAACAGACCGGGATATACGGAATGTCCCGAACTTTTGGAGATAGCAAAGACCAAGGTTCTGTTCGATCATCACCGACAGACTTCGGACTCCATAAATGACGCGGTTCTTTCCTATATAGAACCGTACATATCCTCGGCATGCGAAATGGTAGCGGAAATGCTTCAGTATGTTGGGGACGGTGTAAAGCTGAAGAGCATCGAAGCGGAAGCCATGTATTCGGGTATCATGATAGACACGAACAACTTCCTCACCAAGACCGGAGTTCGTACATTTGAGGCTGCGGCATTCTTGAAGAGATGCGGTGCCGATGTTACCCGTATCAGGAAGGCGTTCCGTACGGATATGGATGAGTATATCGCAAAGGCCCGTGCAGTTGCTACGGCCGAGGTATACTTAAACGGATTTGTGCTCGCAGACTGCATAGGCGAGAACGGTGGATCGCCTACAGTACTCGGAGCCCAGGTGGCAAACGAACTGATGAATATCAACGGTATCAAAGCAAGCTTTGTATTTACCGATTTCAACAACCAGATATATATCAGCGCACGTTCGATAGATGAAGTCAACGTACAGATCGTCATGGAAAAACTTGGCGGCGGCGGACATATGAGCGTAGCCGGTGCCCAGCTTTCGGGATGCACGAAAGACGAGGCTAAACAGAGAGTTCGTGATGTCTTAAAAGAAATGGTGGACAATAACGAGATCTGATACCGGTAATAAATTAAAGAAAGAAGGAAAGTTAAAATGCAGGTCATTTTATTACAGGATGTAAATAAATTAGGAAAAAAAGGTGAAGTCGTAAAAGTAAACGACGGATATGCCAGGAATTTTATTCTGCCCAAAAAACTCGGACTTGAGGCTACCGATAAAAACCTCAAGGACTTAGCTATACAGAAGGCTGAAGAAGAAAAGAGACAGCAGGAAATATATCAGGAAGCCATCATGCTCGGTGACGAATTGAAACAGAAAACCGTGAGCCTTTCGATAAAAGGCGGTGAGGGCGGAAGAACATTCGGCTCCATTACCGCAAAAGAAATAGCACAGGGACTTTTAGAGCAGACAGGTATCGAGATAGACAAGAAAAAGCTTGTTCTTGCCGATGCCATTAAAAATGCAGGTTCTTATAAAGTCGGAGTTAAGCTTCATCCCAAGGTTACCGTAGATCTCAAGGTAGAGGTAACTCTTCTGTAACCTGCCGGTCCAAAGCCGGTTTATGGGCTTACCGCTTAGGGGAGCTGACCGATGAGGTGATAAAAATGGATGAATCTGTAGTATTAAAGCGGACTATGCCGAATGAGGCCATGGCCGAGCAGGCCGTAGTCGGGTCGATGATAAAGGACAACGAGATGATCTCACTGGCGGTGGAGATTGTTACGGCAGATGATTTTTATTCTCCGAAATACGCCAAGCTGTTCGAGACCATAGTGAAAATGAACGATGAAGGCATACCTGTGGACATCGTGACATTGAGCGACCGGCTGAGTAAAGAAGGCGCTGTGGAAGACGAATTCGGACTGCCCGCATTAAGGAACATAACAAACTCCGTTCCGTCTGCCGCGCATATCAGGAACTACGCCAATATTGTTGCCCAAAAAGCGACTTTGAGAAGGCTTATAAAAGCCGGAGACGAGATAGTGGAGGAATGCTACTCGGGTTCCAATACACTTGAAGGCATTCTGGAAACCAGCGAGAAACTGATATACGATATCTCGCAAAAAAGACGTACCAACGAATATGAAAATATCAGGGACACCGTAATGGAGGTCCTGAACAACATAGAAGCGGCTTCAAAGCAGACGGGAAATGTTACGGGTATACCCACGGGATACTATGACCTGGATTTTAAGACAGCCGGATTCCAGAAATCTGACCTGATAATACTTGCGGCCCGTCCTTCCATGGGAAAAACGGCGCTGGCCCTGAATATAGCTGAACACGTAATACTGAAGGAAAAAGTACCCACGGTATTCTTCAGCCTGGAAATGTCGAAGGCACAACTGGTAAACCGTCTGATATCCATGAACTCGAAGATAGATGCACAGTCCATGCGAACAGGAAAACTCAAAACGGAAGAGTGGGGGAAGCTGGTTGAAAGCGCCAGGGAACTTGGAGAGTCAAGCCTGATAATAGATGATACCCCGGGTATATCGGTCAGAGAGATGAGATCGAAGTGCCGTAAACTGAAAATGGACAAAGGGCTCGGATTTATTATCATCGATTACCTTCAGCTCATGACATCGGGAGCAAAAAAGAACGAGTCAACGCAGCAGGAAGTATCGGAGATATCGAGATCGTTAAAAGCCATAGCCAGAGAGACAAACTGTCCGGTGCTTGCACTCTCACAGTTGTCACGAGATGTTGAAAAGAGGGACAACAAAAGACCGCAGCTCTCGGACCTTCGAGAATCGGGAGCCATAGAGCAGGATGCCGATGTCGTAATGTTCATATACAGAGATGAATATTATAATAAGGAAAAGAGTGAAGATAAAGGAGTGGCCGAAGTCATTATCGCCAAGCAGCGTAACGGCCCTACCGGCAGCATCAAGCTGGGCTGCCAGCTCGAATTCTCACGTTTTGTAAATCTGCAAAAATAGGTTACTATCCACGTCGTGGCAAAAAAGACAGCCTGCAAATCTATTTGCAAGGCTGTCTTTTTTACACGACATGGAGGCTGTCCAAAAAGCACGAATAAACATAAGCCACGCAAGTGGCGCCATACGGCGAAAGCCGGATGGTTTATGAGTGCATTTGGGCAGCTGTGGATAGTAACCGTAAAACACTATATAAAAAAATCTCCGCATACAGCGGAGATTTTTTATCTGACATTTGCAATTATGCCTGCTGAGGAGCTCCTACGGGGCAAGTCTCAGCGCAAGCGCCACAATCAACACAAGCATCTGCATTGATCTCGTACTTGCCATCGCCCTCTGCGATAGCACCTGCGGGACAACCTTCTGCACAAGCGCCACAGCTGATGCAGTCCTCGCTAATCTTATAAGCCATCTTCAAATCCTCCTTTAAAAGTATAGCATCTCTGCCTACAAGCATAATATACTATAATAGGTAAAAATTCAAGTAAAAAATGTATTAAATAAGAAATTTTAAAAATTTTTAAAAAAGTTCTTGCATTTATAGAAAAACTGTGGTATCATGTCTCTTGCTGTGAGTTGATAGCGTAGAAGCGTGAGGTTGCCGTACAGCAATGTACGGGTTTTCCGTGGAGCGAATGTCAAGTTTACAAAACTGACGACAAGTCACTGTACAATTGAATTTCTGCCGCGAGCAGATAA
>JAEEKN010000328.1 GCA_016282435.1 Lachnospiraceae bacterium
TATGAAGTGGATTTTCTTATCAGAGAAAATGAAAAAGTTACTCCGATAGAAGTTAAAAGTGGAAATAGCAGTGTACATTCCTCAATAGATTTTTATTGCCGAACTTATAAAAGAAATACTAACAAAGGGATTATCCTAACAAAGGGAGACTATAGGATAACTGATGAGTATCGGTATCTTCCGATACCAATGGCAATGTTTCTATAAGGAAAAATGGTTCTTGTACTTTGGAGGAGATTGAAAACTTGAAGTCACAATTTGTGACTTCAAGTTGGAGCGGAATCAGAGTATATTTTCCGGCACTTTAGATTACATTACAGCATAGAACTCAGAATGGAGGAAGAACATGTTAGTAGACAAAGACAAACTGCGTAGTTTTTATGAGGAAAACATGTATGGAACATGGAGGCATGGAGAAAAAGTCTCTTATGAACTTTTGGGAGAGGATCCGAAGGCCAAAGAGGACAGAGGAGGATTCCCAAACCCGTTTGAAGTGATAGGCGGAGAACTGGTAAAGATCAAAGTAGAAGCAGACGGGAGAACTACCAACTTTACGATACATGCATATATCCCCAATGAAGAAGACAGGAAGATCTATAAAAAAGGGTCACCGTTCATCATTTGTATGCATCCCATAATGCCCAAAGACTATGCCCTGTCAAAGGGATACGCCGTATTTGTGCTTGAAAGCAGCAGGATTGCATCGGATGACATGAAGCATAAGGGAGCATTTTATGAACTCTATCCTTACGGAACGGATAGCGGGAGCCAGACGGGAGTGCTCATGGCATGGGCCTGGGGAGCGTCTAAAGTTCTCGATGCAGTCTATGCCGGGCTTGATAAGGAGTTTTCTCTTGATCCCGAAGCATCCATGGTGACGGGCGTATCACGTTACGGGAAGGCTACAGCGGTATGCGGGGCATTTGATGACAGGTTCCGCATGACCATACCCGCATGCTCGGGAGCCGGGGGACTGGCCTTATATAATTTTGTATCGGAAGGAAGAACGTATAATCTTAAAAAAGTGGGTGGATCCTATGAATACACATACGAGAAGAACGAGCCCCTTGATTGTTTGCAGTCCGAAGCCGAGAGAGGCTGGTTCAATGACAGATTCCTGGATTATAAACAGCCATCCGACATTCCCATGGATCAGGAGAATCTACCCATACTGGCACTTGATAAGAACAGATACTATTTTGTCATAGCGTCATATACAGGCGAAGACTGGGTAAATGCTCCGGCAATGTGGGAGTGCTATAAAAAGGCAAATGAGACATATGAAAAAGAAGGCTTATCGGACCATCTTGTCGTTCATTATCACTTAAAAGGCCATGCGGTGATAGAAGAAGATATGGAACTGATAGTGGATTACTTCAACCATATGTATCTGGGCACAGAACTAAAAACCGATCTCGATTCCCTGAAGACCACCGCATTTAGCGGGCAGGAAGAAGGAAATGCATTGAGACTCCGGCTGCGTCCGTACAAAAGCTCCGACAGCGAACTTATCTGCAAATGGCTGTCGGATGAGGACATTTTTATGAAGTGGGGCGGGGAGAGGTTTGGATCGTATCCTATAACAGCCCGCGATATAGATGAAAAGTATACGTTACACAACGGGGACTGCAAGGAACCCGATAACTTCTATCCGTTCATGGCGTTCGACGAGACCGGGGTAGTAGGTCATTTTATCATGAGATACATCAACGGTGATAAAAGAGATCTGCGCTTCGGCTGGGTAATAGTTGATGACACAAAGCGTGGGGCAGGCTACGGCAAGAGGATGCTGGAGCTCGGACTTGAGTACGCGTTTAAGATCTTAAAAGTCAAGCGTGTCACGATAGGAGTTTTTGAAAACAATACCCCGGCCTACAAATGTTACAAATCACTCGGGTTCACCGAGGTAAAGCAGGACGAATACAAAACCACAAAATATAAAGATGAAGTCTGGAAAGTTATAGAACTCGAGAAAAAATAAGCATGAAGGAGGTACGTGATGTCAATAGTAGCTGCATTTATGGTACCGCATCCGCCGATGATAGTTCCGGCGGTTGGCCGTGGAAGCGAAAAACAGGTCGAAAAGACGATAGAAAGCTATGAAAGAGTGGCAGATGAAATCGCTAAGTTAAAACCCGAGACGATTATCATTTCAAGCCCGCACAGCATATTGTACTCGGATTATTTCCATATTTCGCCCGGGGTGAAGGCTACAGGCTCATTTGCCGAATTCGGAGCACCTCAGGTGAAGTTTGAAGTGAAGTATGATGCTGAGTTCGTGAACCTTCTGGCCAACAAGGCGATGGGTACGGGATTCCCCGCAGGATGCCTGGGTGAAAAGAAGAAGGAACTTGATCATGGCACGATGGTACCTTTGTGGTTTATCACGAAAAAATACACTGATTTTAAGCTTGTGAGGACCGGTCTTTCGGGCTTTGATCTTCTGAAGCATTACGAATATGGAATGATGATAAAAGAGGCAGCCGGCGAGCTGGACAGACGTGTTGTTTATGTAGCCAGCGGGGATCTGTCACATAAGCTTCAGGCACACGGGCCTTATGGCTTTGCTGAAGAAGGCCCCGTATATGATGAACGTATCATGGATGTATGTGGCAGTGCAAGATTCGGAGAGCTCTTTGATTTCGATGAAAACTTCTGCAGCAAGGCGGCTGAATGCGGGCATAAGTCATTTGTGATAATGGCCGGAGCATTGGACGGTATGGCAGTAGAAGCAACAAAATACTCACATGAAGACGTGACCGGAGTCGGATACGGGATATGTTCATTCTATCCCAAAGGTGAGGATGAAGGCAGACATTTTCTTGAGAACAGGCTAAAGATAGAAGATGAGAAGCTGAAGGAAAAGAAAGACAAGTCCGACGCATATGTGAGACTTGCGAGAGCTTCAGCAGAATATTTTGTTAAAAACCGGAAAGTGATGGAAGTACCGGATTGGGTACCTGATGAGATCCTGAATAAAAAAGCCGGTGCATTTGTATCGATACACAAATTCGGATACTTAAGAGGCTGTATAGGAACCATACTTTCCACTAAGAGAAATCTTGCAGAGGAGATCATCCGAAATGCGGTAAGTGCGGTATCTGAGGACCACAGGTTTGATCCTGTAGAGGAGAATGAACTGAACTGGCTGGATATAAATGTGGATGTCCTGACAGAACCGGAAAGGATAGATTCCGAAGAACAGCTGGATGTTAAACGCTATGGTGTAATAGTAAGGAGCGGATACAAGCAGGGACTTCTCCTGCCGGACCTTGAGGGCGTGGATACCGTAGAGCAGCAGATAAAGATTGCCATGCGTAAGGGAGGCATCGCTCCCGGCAGCAGCATAGACCTGTACCGCTTTGAAGTCGTACGACACTGCTAAATTTTTTAAAAAACTAACTAAAAGTTCGTTCTTTAAAAAATTTTTTATGATATACTATAAGAGGCGTATTGCAAAAATATGTCAAAAAATAAAAATGGAGGACGATGAAATGTTTTCAAATCAACATCAAAAAAGCTCGAGAACCCTTGAAAATCAAGGCTCGCGAACACGTCGCAGGGGTATCTCCCGGGGATTGGCGCTTCTTTTAAGCTTCGTGATGGCTATCTCTGTCATCCCGGCACTTAAGGGAAACGTTTATGCTCATGCAGATGATACGGTAGCTATGGTCGGAACCGGTACATCTGCAGATCCGTACCAGATCTCAAACTATGCTCAGTTAAAAAGGTTTGCTGAGATAGTAAACGGAGGAGTTTGGCAAAATAATCAAGCGGATGTATATGCTGAACTTGTAGATGACATCGTGTGTACTGACGATAAATGGGTAGCGATAGGGTACTTCAACGATTCTGAACACTATGTGTTCTATACCGGTACTTTTAATGGAAAAGGTCACAAGATAGAAAGTTTAAGTAATGCCGGCGTTAACGGGGTTACCTCAATAGCTAATCAAGGATTGTTTGGAATTATTGGTATTGGCGGGGAAGTAAAAAATCTTGGCCTGGAAAACGGAAGCATATCCGGTTTAGATGCAGTTGGAAGTATAGCAGGCTCGAACGGTGGAAATATATCAAATTGTTATAATACTGGGGCGGTAACCGGAACGGGATACTATATTGGTGGAGTGGTAGGAGCTAACAATTGTGATGGTTCAGGAACAGCATCAATAATAAACTGTTATAATACCGGGGCGGTAAGTGGAACTCAGGATAGTATTGGTGGAGTGGTAGGATTTAATTCGGCCGGTAATTTAGGAACAACAACGATAATAGACTGTTATAATATTGGGTCAGTAACCGGAAATCGTGATAAAAATGGTGGAGTGGTAGGGGAGAATTACGCCAATCAATCAGGAACGGCAACGATAACAAATTGTTATAATACCGGGCTAGTAAGCGGAACTGGTAATTATACTGGTGGAGTGGCAGGACGTAATCGCAGCGATAATTCAGGAGTAGCAACGATAGCAAACTGTTATAATACCGGGGACGTAAGCGGAACTGGTAATTATACTGGTGGAGTTGTAGGAGATAATAATGGCTCTAATTTAGGAACTGCGTCGATAGCAAATTGTTTTATTAACTGTATGGTATCCGGAACTGATTATTTTGGTGGAATAGCAGGGAAAAACTACGACGATAATTCAGGAACGGCAACAATAAAAAACTGCTATTCTGAAGGATTTTTATACGGAAACTGGAACAGTACTAATCGTGGTGGAGTGGTCGGAAATAATGATGGAGCAGAAATAGCATATTGCTATTATTGTATGGGTTGTTCTATAGCTGTTGGAACAAATAATAATCTAAATGGTATAGATCACGTTCCCGACATTGGGCTCACCATAGAACAGATGACCGGAGATTCTGTTTTTAGCACCAATGCCACCCCCAAAATGGAGTTCTATTATGGAACGGGTGAAGAAAATCCCTGGTTATTAAGAGCAAATGATCAATTTAATTGTTTCTTACCAATCCTAAATGGCGTTGGATTTGAAAAAATAACAAATATCTCGTCCAATCGTGTTATTGGTGAGGAGTCTGTAGCCAAAAAAGATTGGGCTGCAAAAATACCAAATCCTGATTATGGTACAAGTGCAAAACCTTATGAAATTTCTACTTATGAGGATCTTAAAGAATTTTCTGATGTGGTAAATGGATATAATGGATACACCGCAACACCTGGAGCATACGCGATACTGGTAAATGATATTGTATGTACTGACAGAAAATGGGTACCGATAGGTAATTATGATGGCACAAATAATTTATTTTATTCAGGTACGTTTGATGGAAAATATAAAAAGATAATCGGTTTAAGTAATGCAGATATTACCGATATTGATTCTAAAAGCTATCAGGGTTTGTTTGGTTTTATAGGTCTTAGTGGAAAAATAGAGAATCTTGGTTTAGAGAATAGTTATATTAGAGGTTGTGAAAATGTTGGAGGCATTGCAGGAGAAAACCTCGGAGAAATAACAAATTGTTACAATGTTGGTGAGGTATGTGGACAGCAAGGTAGTATAGGTGGTCTTGTTGGATGGAATAATTCCTCTAATACTTATGGAGCAAGTGTAACAAACTGTTATTGCGTTGGAAAAGTAACCGGAGGATCAGATACCGGAGGCTTGGTAGGACTTAATTATGATACTACAAAAATGGAAAACTGTTATTTCGCAGGAGATATATCGGCGCAAAGCCAGCCCGGGGGTGTAGCTGGACAGAATAATGGAACAATATGGTATTGTTATTCTGTTGGTTCGACTCCTATAGGAGAATCTAAATTCAATATCGAATTAGATGTTAAAGGGTTAACTGTTAAGCAGATGACCGGTACTACAGCGTTATCTACAGAGAATATGGTATTCGGTTATGTTACAGGAGAAACAAATCCCTGGCTTGTAAAGAAAGACGCAGAATACAATGGGAAGTATTACTGGTTCTATCCTCATTTAAAAGGATTTGATAAAGATGCATCAGGCAGTCAGATTGATCCTGAGGATATTACTGCAGATAAATGGCCCGGGAAGGCTGAGATAAGTGTGACATGGGACGGAGCTGATTCATATGAATATGATAAGAGCGCTCATGCGACAGATGTTACAAATGTTATTTCTAAGACAGACAGTACAGAAAACGGTAAAGTGGTTGCTAATACAGATTATACAGCATCTTACAGTAAGATAACCACAGATGAGAATGGCAACCCCGTTTGGACCGACAACATCAATGCAAGTGATATTGTAAATGTAGGAACATATAAGACTATACTTGGTTTTGGAACTGGTCATAAAGCTATAGAAAAACAGTATAGCATAACCGAGAAGGCTGTAACAGTTACTCCCGATAATGTTACAAAAGTATATGGTACTACAGATCCTAAGCTCACCTACACTGCTTCGGGTCTGGTAGACGGAGATACCCTTTCGGGTGGTCTTACGAGAACTGCCGGTGAAGCTGTGGGAGATTATGAGATCACTTTAGGAACACTTTCGAATTCGAACTATGACATAACCGTTGCATCCGGGAAAAAGCTCACTATTGCTTCCAAAGTACTTGGGAAGGATGAGCTGGTATTGTCATCCTATGAGTATACATACGATGGCACTGCGAAGACTCCCGGTGTAAAGGTATATGATGGAGATAAAGAAGTAGATCCTACCTTATACGATGTTGAAATTCTTAATAATGTAAATGCAGGTACAGCTACTGTAAATGTAAAAGAAAAGAGTGCGGCTAATTTTGTCGGCACCACTACTTTTACTATTAAAAAAGCAGAAGCAACAGTCACAGCAGATAACAAGCAGAAGGCATATGGAGATGCAGACCCCAGCCTTACATATACTGTAACAGGTTTATGTGGCACAGATACATTTGGTGCAGATCAGATCTCAGTATCACGTAAAGAAGGCACAAATGTTGGAATTTATGAGATAAGTGTGAGCGGTGAGGCCGCTATCGGTAATTATACCGTTAAGTATGTACCGGGAAACCTGACCATAGTGAAGGCTACTCCTAAGTATTCAGTTCCTACCGGACTTACCGCAGTGGTTGGTCAGAAGCTGAGTGAAGTAGAACTTCAGGCCGGCTGGGCATGGGCAGATCCTGAGAGCTTAGTCGGA
This sequence comes from Lachnospiraceae bacterium, assembly GCA_016282435.1. Taxonomy (GTDB): domain Bacteria; phylum Bacillota; class Clostridia; order Lachnospirales; family Lachnospiraceae; genus RUG11977. The sequence continues at coordinate 7,125 of JAEEKN010000328.1, forward strand.
GATAAAGGAACAAATACATTTAAGGCTGTATACACACCTGAGGATATCACAAACTATAACGTGATATCAGATGTGGAAGTGAGCGTAGTAGTCAGCGAACCCACACAGAACACCGAAAACGGTGAGTCCGGCAACGGTTCAGGTGGCGGAGAAACAATCAACGGCGGCTCGGGAACCGGTGAATCCGAAAACGGTGAGTCGGGTAACGGAGAAGCTGGCAACGGTGGTTCAGGCAGTAGCGAAGCAGGTAACGGTGGATCGGGTTCAGGCAGTACGGGAACAACCACAAATACAGATACCGGATACTCGGGTTATTCAAATTCAGGTAATTCAGGATATACCGGATCTGGCAGCAGCTCAAGCGGTAGCGGAAGCAACGGAAGCGGCTCGGGAAATACTTCGGGCTCAGGCACCGGCACAAAGGATACTACCGATAAGGACAACAAAGACACCGGTAAGGACAAAGACAATAAGGATAACAAAGACAAAGATACAAAGGACAACGATAACAAAGATACAGATACAACAGATGCAGTAGTAACACAGAACGCAGATGGTTCCGAGACAAAGGTCATTGAAACACAGAATGAAGACGGTTCGAAGACCACCAATACTATAGTTACTTCAGTAGATGGCTATGTAACCGATACAAAGGTAACTGTAGAGAAAAACGGAACTGTTGTGACCGAAGAGGTTGAAAAGGATGCAGCAGGTAACATTTTGAGTAGCACCACTGAGACTTCTAGCGTAGATAAAAAGAAAACCGTTACAGTAGTTACAAAGACAGAAAACGTAGACGGATCCTCCAATACTTCAACTGTTAGCACCACAAAGAAGGGTACAGTGACCATAACCGGAGAAATCGTAGACGCGGATAAAACCAAAACGACTTTTGAAGGAAAATACAAGAAAAACGGCGCGGGCTCTTCAACGTCTAAAACTGTAGATGCTGATGAAAACGTTATAAGCACTACAACAGAGAAGACTACTGTCAAGAAGGGTATTACCACTACAATTATAACAACCGAGAACGCTGACGGTTCATCTGTTGAGACCAAGAAGGTAACAGACAAAGCAGGTAATACCGAGTTTGAAGAGACTATCCTGAATGCAGATGAAACGAAGACAGTTGTTACAGGTACGATAAATGCAGATGGAACAGGCTCAAATACTTCTACAACTACGGACAAGGACGGTAATGTATTAAGTACCATAGAAGAAACCACAACTATTAACAGCAAGGGAACCGTTAAAGTAACAACTACTACAACGAATGTTGACGGAACCGTAGTAACAACCAAGACTTCGACTTTCCTTTCAGGCAAGGTAAATGTTACCAACACCTACACTGACTCCAAAGGTAACAAGACAGAGTTAAGTGAGGAGATCAAGCCTACAAAGAAGGGTAACCTGAAGGCTGAGGTCAAGAAGACCGATACAACAGTAGGTAAGAAGGGTTCAAAGAAGACCACAGTTTCGGGCAGTGTGACATTTAAGAACAACGGCAAGATAAGTGGAACATTGACCTATACCGCGGCTAACGGAAAGACTCAGAAAATACCCGTAAAAGCGAACCTCAAAAAATTAGGCATGGAAGACATGGATGTAACAGAGATTATAGATTATCTGTTCCAGAACCTGATTATTAAGAAGTAATCACGGAAAGTTTTTAAGAAACATTCGAACCTGTCGGGCAGGAGGGAGAAATCCCTCCTGCCCGATTTTTTAAATTTCTAAATATACCAAAACAGATTACACATAGAGTAGCTATGGTAGGAAACTTTTCTATTGAAAAAGAGCCGGATATATGGTATTGTAAATATATTAAAACGAAGATTTGAGGGCATCTTAATATGCTATGGAGCGGCATTCTTCCGAAAACAGGCTAAGATTAAGATGAAATAACCATTGAGGACCTACAATCTAGAGAACCCGGAGTGGAAATGCTCCGGTTTTTTATACAATCAGAGGGACGGTTCTCTGATTGAAAACTGGATCACAGAAAATTCAGGTAAATCAAGGGTTTTCGAGATTTGAAAAATCAATCACAGAACCGTCCCGGTGATTGAAAGTTAAAAAAGTGCGTGAGAATGTACGTGAAAAGAGGAAAAAATGCTTAATGTAAGACTTGCAACCAATGAGGATATACCTGCAATCCTGAACCTTTTAGTTCAGGTTGATATGGTGCATCATAACGGCCGTCCCGACATATTTAAAGGACCGACCACAAAATATAATGCGGAACAATTGAATGAAATAATATCGACTACGGAAACACCTGTATTTGTATGCGTTGATGAAAACGGAACAGTTATGGGGCACGCATTCTGCATACATAAGCAGGAGTTAAACGATAATGTGCTGACGGATATAAAGACTCTGTACATTGATGATATCTGTGTTGATGAAAATCACCGTAGAAA